>DATERO010000350.1:0-2577 GCA_035271465.1 Dysgonamonadaceae bacterium
CTCTATACTTTAAATAGAGATGAAGCTTATAAGGTATAACAAAAATGAATTCCATCTTTTATTACTAATATCTAAACAAAATAGATCTATTTTTTAAAGTACAATCTAATTGATCATTTCATGAGCACCACTAATTACAGAAATTGGTCCGATAAGTATATTCTATGTTAACAGCTCTATGAATGGCAGTTACACTATAAACTTCACTCTTTTATTATAAAAATATTATAAAACTCCGCTTGTTAAATAAGCGTAAATACATTGCGTTTATGCTATTATGTATTGCATAGTATATTGCAATAAATTACATTTGCCAATAATTAATCAATTGTAACCTTTTTGATAAGGTCATTGTCCAATATTTAAAAATATGATAAGTCTTAGAAAAATAAACAAATCGTATCGAACAGGAGCTATATCACTTCATGTACTAAAAGATATTGATTTAGAAATTGAAGATGGCGAGTTTGTTTCAATTATGGGAGCCTCGGGTTCTGGAAAATCTACACTTCTCAATATATTAGGAATATTGGATAACTATGATTCGGGTGAATATTATTTGAATGGATCGCTTATAAGGAACCTCTCTGAAAAACGATCGGCACAATACCGAAACGATATGATTGGTTTTGTATTTCAATCATTCAATCTCATTAATTTCAAAAATGCATTGGAAAATGTTGCCCTCCCACTCTATTACAAAAATGTGAGTCGTAAACAACGTAATATTATTGCTATGGAGCATTTGGATCAAATGGGATTGAAAGAGTGGGCACATCACTTGCCCAATGAGCTTTCGGGAGGACAAAAACAACGAGTTGCGATAGCTCGCGCAGTAATATCGAAGCCCAAAATCATATTAGCTGATGAGCCAACAGGTGCACTTGACAGCAAGACCTCAGAAGAGGTAATGAAAGTTCTTTCGGAATTAAATAGTACGGGTATTACTACCATTCTTGTTACACATGAGCAGTCAGTGGCAGATATAACTAAACGAATCATCAATTTAAAAGATGGAAAGATTGAGAGTAGCTCTATAAACGGTTCTTTTTAGAAGAATATTAGGAAACAATAAAAATGAGAGATCAATTTCAAGAAATATTTTCCACACTCAAACAAAACAAGCTGAGAACAACACTCACGGGACTTTCCGTTTCGTGGGGTATCTTTATTCTTATAGTTTTGCTGGGTGCTGGCAATGGGTTAAGAAATGGAGTGATGGAAAACTTCCAAGAAAGAGCTGTCAATAGAGTCGCATTGTCGTCGGGACGTACCTCTTTACCGTTTAAAGGTTTAAAATCAGGTAGAAACTTACAATTTGCAGATAAGGAACTAAAATTAATACATAATGAAGTTGATGAAAGTCGACTGATCACTCCACAGTCTAATAGAAGTCAAACCATTTCAAACAGCAATGAATTTGGTTCATATCAAGTAAGAGGCGTAATGCCTGACTATTTAGGTATTGAGAAATTGATTATTAGACCTAATGACGGACGTTTTATCAATCAGTTGGACATTAAAAATGAAAATAAAATTATTGTATTAGATAAAAAGATTGAAGAAACGCTTTTTAAGGGAAAGTCAGCAATAGGTAATTACGTAAAAGTGGGTCAGTTAATGTTTATGGTAGTTGGTGTTAATTCAAAGAAACTACAATGGGGAGATCCAACTGCATATATCCCTTTTTCTACATACCAATTAATATACAATCCAAGTAAAAAATTTAACAACATTACTTTTACAGTAGAGGGATTAAACACAAAAGCTGAAAACGAAACTTTCAATGAAAATTTGAGAAAAGAGATAGCACAAAGTATGAGCTTTAGTTCGGATGACACACAAGCAGTTTATGTAAATAATTCACAAGAAGATTATATTCAAACACAAAAGATTTTTGGAGGAATTACCCTGTTTGTGGGTATCATTGGCATCTTCACTCTTATAGCTGGAATTGTGGGAGTCAGCAATATTATGCTTGTGTCTGTGAAAGAGCGAACTCGCGAAATTGGCATCAGAAAAGCCATTGGGGCATCGCCCATGTCTATCTTAAAAACCATCGTATTAGAATCAATTCTTATCACTGCAATCTTTGGATACATTGGTATGATGGCAGGAATTGGTCTTACGGAGGTTGCAAACTTTGTAATGGAGCAATCTGCTGCACAACAAGTTACAGGAGATGGACCGCAAATGTCGATATTTAAAGACCCAACAGTCAATATTGGAATTGTGTTGATATCGACTGCCATATTAATCATTGCAGGGGTTGTTGCTGGATATATGCCTGCTTATAAAGCAGTAAAAGTGAAACCTATTGAAGCTATGAGGAAAGACTAATTAATTAATGGTTAATTATTAACTGTTAATTATCAAAGATGCAATGTGGGTTGCGAGTTTTGTAGTGTGAAAAATAAAAATAAAGGTCAAAGCAAAAATAATTCAGCTTTCACTTTTCAATTAAACAAATAAGATGTTCGATTTAGATCGTTGGTACGAAATATGGATTACAATATCGCACAACAAGTCGCGAAGTTTCCTTACAGCATTTGGGGTGTTTTGGGGTATGTTTATGTT
>DATERO010000351.1:0-17569 GCA_035271465.1 Dysgonamonadaceae bacterium
GAGAGGACGAGAAAGTATGAATTTTGGTGTAGACTATTCATATCGCTTTTCAAAATTTAATTTTGCAGGAGAAACTGCTCGCTCTCAAAATGGAACAATTGCTCACATTCACATGATACAATATAAACCTTCATCATTGGCATCATTCAATGTCTCTTACCGAAATTACCCGGTTACATATCAGGCAATGTACGCTAAAGCATTTGCTGAGGGAGGTAGGATTCAGAATGAACGGGGATTGTACATAGGGACTACTTTTTATCCCATTGCCAGACTCACCGTCTCCATGTACGGTGATATGGCTCGCTTTCCAACCCCCAGGTATAATGTCCAAGAACCATCCTCTGCGCTTGACTTGTATGCAATGGCTACGTATAACTTATCACGTGAAACCTTTTTCGAGGTGCGTTATAAGTTTAAGCGGAAGGATAAAAACACAAAATATCCAGACAGTAAAACCACCACTGTCCTACCCTATCAAACAAATAAATTAAGATTGCGCTATCTCAATACACTTAAAAGTGGGTGGTATTTTAGAACAACAGTTGACTTTGCTGATTACCAGGTGCTCTATTTTCCTCACGAGCTTGGGTACATGATTTCACAAAACTTTGGACACCGAGGCAATAAGAAGATTCATGGTGATGGATTCTTTGGTTATTTCAATTCAGATACTTTCAATTCGCGCTTGTATTCATACGAACGCAACATCTTAAGCACTTTTTATATGCCTTCGTTCTATGGCGAGGGGTTTCGTGCATCATTGTCACTGCGCTGGAATATTTTAGATAATCTATCTTTATCACTAAAATGTGCACAGACTCGTTATTTTAATCGAGATGTGATAAGTTCAGGAACTGAACAAATTGAAGGAAACAAACGGACTGATGTTTTTACTTATTTGGCTTGGAAGTTTTAGGAATTCACTATTTTACACACAGAAAGCGCTCATTGAGCGCTTTCTGTGAGTAAAACTTGATTCACTTAATAAGTTACCATCGGCTCTAACTCTTTTGCCTGTTCGATGTAATCGGTAACTTGACTTAGTCCTGGAACCGAGCGTGTAATTTTCTTCTCTTCTTGAACCTCCACCAATTTTGCATGTAAGTTCTCTGCATTCCGATTGCGTAGTTCTTTAACTGTGTCAACACCTGCAGCTTTAAGCAGCTCTGCAAATTGGGAAGCAACACCTTTGATGCGAAACAGATCAGCCATGTTTACCCAAACCAATAATCTACTCTCATCAATACCCGAATCAGCAGCTATCTGCTTTCTTCCTGATTTTGATGCACCTGCTTCTAACAAGCCTTCTACAGTTGTTACTCCCGCTGCGGCCAGCTTCTCTTGAAATACTGGTCCAATTCCTTCAATTTCTGTAATTTTTTTCGCCATAATTTTTTATTAAAAGTTTAACATAACGGCTAAAAGCCAAATTTCTTTCCTAAACCACCCATAAGTTTATCTTTTACAGATCCTTTCAGAAGTTCACCGAAAATATCTTTAACTCCCTCTTCGTCTGATTTCCCTTTCTCCGATGTAAATTCGCTAAACTTATTAATAATAAAAGGGATAGCAATAGCCCCGATTTTATCAGAGACGCCTTTTGGTAAACCTAACTTAGATACTAAATTACTAACAGTACTATTCATTAAGTTGGTTGCTAAAGGTGAAGAGCTCCCTCCTTTACCAAAAAGACCCATTATTTCATTTAGCTTACCACTTTTTGCCGTATCGGTTAATCCTGTCTTAAAGGTATCTGTTACCACATCAGCAACACCATCTAGTTTCCCTTTATTTACATCTGTTTTACCAGCTAATTGATTTGTCAATTCGCCTTTTACTGTTTTTAAAAATTGATCTAACATAATGAGAATATTTATTATTAGTGATTTAATTAAGCGTGTTTAATTCAAATGAGAAATGTAGTAAAACCATATATATGATTCAAAAGCCATTTCATTTAGTTTGACGTTGGCTCATGAAATATAAGTAAAGATTCAAAAATCCAACTATCTCTTTGTTAACAGTCTAAACTTTATATTGTTTAATTCCCACTATTCATGATATTGACAATATCTCTATTTGTATTTAGGATCAATCTTATATCGGTATATAATTTATTTTTTAAAACTCCTGTAAGCAGGTATTGCTTCCTAATATTTACACATAACAATCTTCTAAACTACACACGAATTACTACATTCTCTTGGTGTATTTCGTTCTCTTGAGCTCTCGGAACTACAAAATACAAATGGATTTCGTTCTGCAGAGCACTCGGGACTATAAAGTACACGTGGGTTTCCTACTCCTGACTACTCGGGAAGACAAAATACACGTGGGTTTTCTATTCCTGACTGCTCAGAATGACAAAACCTACATGGGTTTTTTACTCCTGACTAATTGTGAAGACTAAACCCACATGGGTTTCTTGCTTCTGACTTCTCTGGAGAACGAAACACATAAGGTAAAAGTAGTTATTGATATAGCGTAATGGCTAAAAACAGATGCAATTAGCATTCAATTATTCTATTATATACTTTACGAATAAAGAAAAGGTTATAAGTTTCTTATTCCTTTATGAAAATCAATGTTTGTGATGGGTATTACTAATTAAGAATCGAGTTTTTCACCTATCTTGTAGTGAAGTTTTAGCAGCTAACCGTTTTTTTGATTAATTTTGTACTAAACAACTACTTTAATGGCAAACCCCCTATTACAAATTGATACGCTCACTAAATCGTTTGGTGACAAACTTCTGTTTCAAGAAATCTCCTTTGGAATTGCTCAAGGCGATCGAATAGGCTTGATAGCGCGAAATGGAACTGGCAAAACAACCTTACTGAATATTATTGCTGGTATTGAGCCTTATGACTCTGGACGTGTTGTTTTTAGGAACAATATCAGTTTTGCTTACCTTCCTCAATTACCGGAGTTCAATCCCGAACAAACTGTATTAGAGGCTTGCTTTTCGTCTCAAAACGAAATTGTGAAGCTCATTGCTCGTTATGAAGAGATTATACTGTCAGACAATCAAGATAAACTGGCCGAAGTGCTCTCACAAATGGATTTGATGCAGGCGTGGGATTATGAACAACGCATTACACAAATTCTAAATCGTTTGAATATAACACGATTGGATCAGAAAATTGGAGAGTTGTCGGGTGGACAAATAAAAAGAATTGCGTTGGCAAATGTGCTCATTTCAGATCCTGATATTATTTTACTTGATGAGCCAACTAACCATTTAGACCTTGAGATGGTAGAATGGCTGGAAGATTATCTCAACAGATCGAACGCAACAATATTGATGGTGACTCACGATAGGTACTTTCTGGATAGGGTTTGCTCCGAAATTATTGAGATTGACGAAAGAGAGTTGTATCAGTACAAAGGGAATTATTCTTACTTCCTTGAGAAACAAGAAGAACGTATTCAGACTCAAGGTGCAGAATTAAGTAAAGCCAAAAACCTTTTCCGCAAAGAGTTGGAGTGGATGCGCAAACAACCACGTGCTCGAGGCACAAAAGCCAAGTCAAGAATAGAAGGTTTTTATTCTCTTGAAGAGAAAACAAAACAAGTAAGAGATGATAGTAATATTCAATTGGCCGCAAAGGGTTCTTATATTGGGAATAAGATTTTTGAAGCAAATAATGTATCCAAAAGGTACGACGATATAATAATCACCGAAGACTTCAACTATATTTTTACCCGCTATGAAAAGATGGGAATTGTTGGTAAAAATGGAACAGGTAAGTCCACCTTTATAAAAATGTTGTTGGGTGAAGTAGCTCCCGATAGTGGACACTTTGATGTGGGCGAAACTGTCAACTTTGGATACTATAGTCAAGATGGATTGCAGTTTGATGACCAAATGAAAGTACTTGATGTGGTGCAAAACATTGCCGAGGTGATTGACTTGGGTAATGGAAGTAGATTGACTGCTTCACAGTTTTTGCAACACTTTCTTTTTGCGCCTGAAAAACAACACGACTTTGTTTTTAAACTGAGTGGTGGCGAAAAAAGACGACTATACCTCTGCACTGTGCTCATAAAGAATCCGAACTTCTTAGTGCTCGACGAGCCTACCAATGACTTGGATATTGTTACACTAAGTATTTTAGAAGAGTATTTAGTGAACTTCAAAGGGTGTGTGATAGTGATTTCGCACGATAGATACTTTATGGATAAAGTGGTAGATCACTTAATGGTGTTTGAAGGAGATGGAGAGATAAGAAACTTCCCTGGAAACTATTCAATCTATCGCGAATGGTTGATAGAAGAGGAAAAGAATAAAAATGAGGAAGCAAAAGTAACAAAAGCAGAGGTTCAAACACAAGCTCCGAAACCCCAAGTTAAAACAAAACTCACTTACAAAGAGAAACAAGAATTTGAAGGTCTTGAACAAAAAATTGCTGATTTAGAAAAAGAGAAAGCAGAGATAACAGAAAGATTATCTTCTGGAAAGCTATCCTCTGATGAACTTGTGGAAAGCTCAAATAGAATAACAGCATTGATGGAGCTGATTGATGAGAAAACAATGCGTTGGTTAGAGTTGAGTGAATATGCGGAGTAAAATTGCTACTTTAAAGTTATCTCATCATCTTCTACTCTAAAATTAAGAATGAAGTCAGAGTTTATTGGATTATTACCTCGTGTAACTTTCTTACCATTATATTCAATACTCTCTATTCTTATTGAAGAATTTCCATAGGCTTCTGTTTCTGTCTTTGTCGCATAGTATTTGTAATTACACATTAACTTAGCTGATTTTCCACTTGTTTTTATCTTGATGGTAGAAAGTCCAAGTCCTTCGGTTTTATCAGGATTAAAGCTTACATATTTTATATCGGGAAGTTCTGCATGGAAAATTAGATAGCTTGTTTCAACTTCATCAATTTTTGTTTTTTTAATCTCAAAAGGGATTTCTCTTTTTGAAAGTATTCCATAAATTGACAGATTGCTTACGAAAACTTCGTCTGATAGAAGATCTCTCCCTGATAAGTCAGTAAATGATACCTTAATACCATTCCCTAAATAAGAAGCATACAGCGGCTCATATATTTCAGATTTACTACACGATACAAATAACAGCATTACTATCAGACTAAATTTCATTTTCAACATACTTTTCTTTTTCATAATAAACAACTTTAATTTAAAATACATATGTTATTGTTACTTCTAAGATGTAAGCGAAGTAAAAACGTTGCATGCATAAATGTTAAAGTCGGAGTAAATTTAGTTCACTACTTCAATTAAGCTCCCTTTTTCCAAATCCTTTTTGATAAATAATGATTTTGGGATACGCTCTTGCAACTCTTCTACATGTGAGATGATGCCCACAATACGATTTTCCTTTTGTAGGTTGCTCAACGTTTCAAATACAATATTAACAGACTCGGCATCTTGTGTACCAAAGCCTTCATCGATAAAGAAAAAGTTTTTGTCTGAATTGGTTAAGCTTTGCACATTTTCAGCCAATGCCAATGCAAGAGATAAAGAGACTTGAAAGTTTTGACCCCCCGATAGGGTTCTAACTGAACGGGTGCGCCCATCATTGAGATAGTCTATAATTTCGAATTCATTCTTATCGTTTATCTGCAGACTCAATTGATTTTTTGTGAGACGATGGAAGCGTTTATTAGCTATGTCGCACAAGTTGCGGAGATAAATACTTGAAACATAGTTTACAAAACCACTTCCAGTGAATAGTTGCGAAAGAGTTCTGATGTTCTCTTTTCTTGCCTCCAACTGTTCCTTTAGAATCAATAAATCTTTCTTTTCAGTATATTCTTTTGTTATCCTTTCAAGATCGTGTTTCAGAGTAGCCAATTGTCCCCTAAATTCATTTATTGCGTTCTCACTTTCTTGAAATTTATGGGTCTCTTTCTGGAACTCCTCTTGCGAGAAAGACTTGCCTTCCAATCTTTCACTCAACTCTTTGATGGTTTGTTTCAGCCTTGCGTAATTGATTCTGAAATCTTCAATAAGTTTCCGTTCTGAATCTACATCTACTTTATTGCTCAATAATTCTTTGATTTCAACTATTGACTCAAAAGGGCTTTCTTTCAATTTGGAGTCGATTGTTTTGTCATTCTCCTTTTGTTCCTGCATCAGCTGAATTATGTTATTTTCAATAAACTCCTTGGTTGCAGTTTTTGCAGCTATGATTTGGAGTAACTCATTGCTTTGCTTTTCTAAATTAGTAAATGTGTCTTGTTCTTTTCTAATATGTTGTTTAAGCTCATCAGCTATAGCTTTGATTGCTTCTGAAGTCTTCTGTTCGTAATCTTTAAGCATCAAATGTTTTATTCTTTTGGTGCTTGATTCAATTTCAATTTCATATATCCTGTTCTCTTTTTCTATCTCTTCGAGACGGTTCGAGGCTTTAGTAAGTTGACTATTGATAGCGTCTAATGTAGTGCGATTTGATTTCTGCTGCTTTTCTAATTGCTCAATTTGATTGAGGAGGGCTTCGTTGGCAGCTTTCTTTCGATTGAATTCATTTTCATAATTCTTAGAAAAACCTTCCCACATGAAGATGTCACCATGTTGTTTCTCTTCTTCTTTCCAGCCTTTCAATTCGTCTTCAACAACTTCTCTGTTTTTAATAATACTGTTTTCATGTGCATGCAATTGAATTAATTTGGAGTTAGTGTCAGACAATGATTTTAACTCAATCTCCAGCCTCTTCAGCTTCGCCAGGGTGTTTGTAAGTTCTGTGCTCACATCTTCTATCACAATCACATTTGGATGCTCCATTGAACCGCAAAGAGGGCAAGCAGCCCCATCGTGAATTTCGTTAGCAAAATGAGCTATTTGCTGATTTACCTCTAATTGATTCTTTTGTTTGTTGGAATTGCTTAGCTGATCGGTTATCGATTCAGTCTGTTTTTCAATTGTCTCTTTCCAACTCTCTTTGGTGTAATTCAGTTCATGAAAACTTGTTTCAGCTTTTGTTATTTCCGTGTTATAATTATTAATCTTCTCTTGCCTCTCTTCAATTTGTTTTAGTATGGTTTTCTGTGTCGAAAACCAGAGTTCTACGGCTGTAAGCGTTTTGGTATCTATTAGGGAGTTCTTTTTCTCTTCAATTTCAACTTCAGTTCTATTTATCTTTTCCGTGCACTCTTCTTTCTCTTTTGTTTGAGCTGTTACATAGTTTCGACCTTTGGTTGTATTTTCTTCTCCTTCTTTTAATGCTGCTTTGTATTTAAGTACTTGACTGATTAACTCTAAATCACCTATTTTCTCTTTTTCAAAGTCTATCGCATCAATAAAAGGTTTCCTTTTTGTTATTTCCTCAGTGATGACTGATAGTTTCTCTTGATTTGATGTTAGTTCATTCAGATTCTCTGACAGTGCTTTTTTCTCTTTGGTTAGTTTTTGGTTCAGTTGTTCTTTCAATCTTAATAGCTCATCAAATTGTTGATTGGTTGTAACATAAAGTTTCAGTGATTGATCGCGCTCATCAATTAGCTTTCTGTTAGTTTCTTCTGAAGCTAACAATATCTTTTGCTCTTGTAGTTTGTTGAAATCAATACTCAGCTGTTTTAAAATATCATAAGCTTCTCCTCGCTTTTTATGTTCAGTCAATTGTTGATTGAATAGATTGCTTTGTTTAGAGTAGTGCTTAGATTGTTCCAAAATAATCTCTTCAGAGACTTCCTCATAGCCAGAAAGTTTCCCAAGTAATGTATTTAGTTTCTCTTCATTCTCATTGTATAACCTTCTCGTATTATTGTAAAGGTCAAAATGGTGCAAATTAAAGATCTCTTTCATCATCGAGGTTCTATCCTTGCCTCCCAACTCAATAAACTCTTTAAACTTGCCTTGTGGGATAATGATGGTGCGTTTAAAGTTCTCGCAGCTAAGTCCGATAATTTTTTCCGCATCAGTGTGATCTAATGGCGACAACTTATCGTCTATCTTTTCATAAAAGGTAGTTCCCGCTGGTAGCACTTTATCAAACTGGTTACTGTTTCTTCTGAACTCTCTTACCACACGATACTCTTTGTTTTCGAAGTTTTGAAAATCGAATTCAATATACATGCGATTCGATTTCAAATTCATCATATTGTATGCCCTATTGACAACATTCATTCTATCCGATTCGCCGTACAGTGCAAAGCAAAGCGCTTCAAGAATAGTAGATTTGCCAGAAGCAACCGCTCCAAATATTCCAAAGAGTCCAGCATTAGTAAGTTCTGTGAAGTCAATGGTTTGTCTTGTTTGATAAGAGTAGATACCTTCTAAGGTTAGTTTTATTGGAATCATGATGTGTGTTCAATAATTTCTTTGAATAATTCGATGATCTCTTCGTTTGGTGATTGACCTTTGGAGTATTTAAAATAATCGCTAAATAGTGCAGTAATGTCTTGATTCAAGTTTACTTGCTTTGAATTCTCATCCATTGCATTGTCATTCTTAACAATTGGAATAATATGCACAATTTCGTGATGAGCATTCCTGAGCCGTTTCAAATCTTCAGATTTTAGATAGGTATCACTTTTGATGGTTAACTCCACCAATGTATATTGATTGTCACTCAGCCATTCAACAGCCAAATCTATGCTGTTAAATGTTTTACGAGCCAACTGTTTTCCCGACTTCAATGGTATTCTTTCTAATTGTACAATATTATTTGGTTCAACATTTATAATGTTGACATACTTTTGTTGCCCTGCTTCAGAGAATGAAAAAGACAAAGGACTGCCTGAATAAACCACAGGCTTTTCTTCGGTTCCCACGTTTTGATGTCGATGCAAATGACCCAATGCAGTGTATTGTATTTGAGGAGGAATTATATCCGAATAAATCAAGTCAGCATTGCCAATTTTCAATGGTTTTTCCCCATCAGGTTCTTCCAACACTTCACCACCTCGCTTCAGCATATATAGATGGGTGACAAGTATATTCACTCCCTTATTATCACAATACTTTTCAGAAAGGTCGCCCCACCCCATTTGCAACGAGTTGCTAAGCTCTACTTCTTTTTCTTCACCAAAGTACTCTTTCATTCTCACCTCATTTGCATAAGGAGTTGCAATAATTCGTAATGGATAGTTGTGTTCAGGTAAATTGAGTTCAATAAAGCCTTTATCGGTCTTCGTTATTTCAAAACCATTCTCTAATTCTATCGTTTTAATTTCAGTATTAGGATATCCCATGAATACTATTCCGCATTCACGTGCCAAAGGTTCAGGAGAATCTATTCTATCGGGTGAGTCATGATTCCCAGCAATGGCTATCACAGGTCGTTTGCCATTATTGGTAAGCCGTTTAAGTGTTTTGTAAAGCAACTCAATTGCTTCCACTGGAGGATTGAATGCATCAAACAAGTCGCCAGCAACAATTACTGCATCTACTGCTTGCTCATCAGCAATTATGCAAATTTCATCTAACACAATTTTCTGTTCTTCCAATCTTGAAAAACTGTCCAAACGTTTCCCTAAATGCCAATCGGCTGTATGAAGTATTTTCATTTACTAATGGTTCAATTAGTTTAAGTTGCAAAAAAGTATGCTTTACACAAAAATAAGATTAATTCTTGTCTTCACACAAATGATATCCTAAATAGTTTGACATATTTGCAACGCCATTTGTTAACACTATTCCGTTTGCTTCTATATATTCTTTTTGGTTTTTGTACATTTGCATCTTTATTATTTAGAAGCAAAATATATGAGAAATCAACAAAATAATAGTTCCAATAAGAATTACTTTTCAAGGGTAGAATTACTTCTGGGAAATGAAAGTTTAAATCTAATCTCATCTCAACGTGTCATTCTTTTCGGCGTTGGTGGAGTAGGAAGCTGGTGCGCCGAAGCATTAATAAGGAGTGGGATTAAGCATCTTACGATAGTTGATCCAGACAGAGTAAACATTTCTAACCTGAATCGACAACTTCCTGCAACTCTTGAAACCATTGGTGAATTGAAAGTTGAGGTTCTAAAGAAGCGATTGCTGTCAATTAATCCAGAAGCAGAAATAGAAACAATTGCTCAAATTTATACAGAGGGAACATCTGCTTCTTTCTTTCTACACAACTATGATTATATTATTGATGCGATTGACACACTGACACACAAAGCCCACTTATTAATAGAAGCATGTAAGACGAATGCCACTGTGTTTGCTTCTATGGGAGCAGGACTAAAGATGGATCCTTTACGTATTCACATAACTGAGTTCTGGAAAGTAAAGGGGTGTAAACTAGCGGCTGCATTGCGCCAAAGATTTCGAAAAGGTGAAAAGCCATCTAGGAAGTTTCAATGCGTTTATAGCGAAGAAATATTGCAAAATAGGGGTGAAAACACCGATTTAGAAGAGCGAGAAGAGGGAGGCATCATAAGTCACTTCAAACCGCACACAAATGGAACAGTGATACATATCACAGGCACGTTTGGTTTTATGTTGGCTAGTTTGGTAATAAATGATATAAACGACAAGTTAATTAATAGTTAGAGATATTTTTCAGAGTACTTTAAAACGAGGGTTAGATTAATTAAATCATTTCCTATATAATTTGAGAATAATAAAAAAAGATCATCATCTAATAGTAGGTTTTATTTTATCTCTAAACCCAACTCATCTTTTAACTTCTTCAACACTGGGTTTTGTTGCACCATCTCTTCAAAAATTTCGTGTGAAGTAAAAGGACGTTTATTTACTATCGTTTCTGAAATATTAATTTTCATCTTAATTAAATCGTTGTGCAACTTATCTTGTAACCAATCTAATATAGATCTCAAATTATTTTCGAGATACTCTTTGTTGATATCGGTATTTACAGTTACTTCAAACACGGTATCATTTATTTTTTTAGGCAAGTATAATGACATCGTGTTCTTAAGGAGCCTTTCATCTGTTAAGCTATCGGCATAGCTTTTCCATGCATCAATCAGAACTTCTTCATTAAAATTGTTTTTTCTCCTATTGTTAGACTCAACTCTTGACTCCTCTTTATCTTCCTCATCTTCGTCCATGGAGGTTATGGATACACCATGATTTGCAATGGAAAAAGTTCTTGGTTTTGAGGAAGTAGAAGAATGTTTTTTCTTTTCTTCTTTTTTTATTTCGGGTTTAGGTTCTTGTTTCTGCGGTGATTCAACTTTAGTGTAGTGGGGGTCACGCTCAGTTAATTGGGGTTCAATAGTTTGTTTTGGATCTTCTTTTCTCTCCTCTTTTTCTTCAACAATATTTTTTTTCTCTGTCGGTTTTGATACGTATGTGCGGTCCGTTTGTGAATTGTCGATTTCTTTAATTGGTTCTGTTTTCGTTGTATCCCCCACTCCATCTACCAATTGACACATACGAATAAACGCTAACTCCAATAATAGACGCTTGTTCTGACTTATTCTATAATTCAAATCGCACTCGTTTGAAATATCAATTGCTTTATACAGAAACTCGTTAGAACAGTTTTTCGCTGTATCAATGTATCTCTTTTTTATAGAAGGTCCTACTTCGAAAAGCATTACCGAACGAGTATCCTTGCTTATCATCAGATTTCGAAAGTGTGAGGCCATTCCCGAAATGATGTGTTGTCCTTCAAATCCTTTATTCAGAATTTCATTCAATATCAAAAGACTGTCAATGACGCTTCCTTTCAGAACGGCGTCAGTAAGCTTGAAGTAATATTCATAGTCTAAAACATTTAAATTATCAATTACTGCATGATAGGTTACATTACCGCCCGTATAGCTAACAGATTGATCAAAAATGGATAAGGCATCTCTCATCCCACCGTCAGCTTTCTGAGCAATGATGTTTAGAGCTTCTTGCTCAACCTTAACGTTCTCTTCTTCCGCGACATAAGTTAGGTACTCAACAATATCACTTAATCCAATACGATTAAAATCATATACTTGACAGCGTGAAAGGATGGTAGGAATTATCTTGTGCTTTTCAGTAGTTGCCAAAATAAAGATGGCATGTTTTGGAGGTTCTTCTAATGTCTTTAAAAATGAATTAAAAGCTTGTGTTGATAACATATGTACCTCATCAATAATATATACTTTGTATTTACCAACCTGAGGAGGTATTCTTACCTGATCAATTAAATCACGTATATCTTCAACTGAGTTGTTAGATGCAGCATCCATCTCATGGATATTGTAAGAGCGATTTTCGTTGAAAGCTACACACGATTCACAATTATTGCATGCTTCATGATCAGACGTTAAATTGAAGCAATTAATTGTTTTTGCAAATATACGCGCACAAGTTGTTTTGCCCACTCCACGTGGTCCACAAAATAAATAGGCATGTGCCAACTTGTTGTTTGAAATGGCATTTTTCAATGTAGTTGTCAATGCATTCTGACCAATCACAGACTTAAAAGTTGCTGGTCTGTATTTCCGTGCCGAAACAATGTAATTGTCCATAATAGTGTATTTTGAACTACAAATCTAATGAAAAAAAATGACTTTCTAATCTCTATTTCTATTTGCAATTTATTCTAATATGGAGATAGTTTCGGAAGGAATTATTCATTCAATAATAGCAGCTAAATATACGGTTTTTAAATTATATTGTGATTCTTTGCGTTTATCCATTTTCTTTCAATATTATTTTATATATTTGTTGGTCATATACTTTACCTTTATTATGTCTTGAAAGAGAAGATTCTATTCTTTCTTAGAAGAATTGAGATGAGTGTCCATTATAAAGTACTGTAAAACAGCATTATTCATGAAGTCAACTCCAGCTTTAATAGCCCTATTATTAATTATATTTTGTCTTAGTAGTTGCGGAGTGAAAAGATCCTCGACTACCAACAATCAATCATTTGATGAATTAGAGAATTCCATTCTTGTTCAAAATGCTAATTCCGCCTTTCCCCTACCTGAAATACCGGAATCAATAAAAGATAATCGCCAACGTGCTATTTATCTATCAAAGAATTATTGGGAGTCATTTAATTTCAACGATACTTCTTTAATTTCTCAAATTGAAATAACTGAGCAGGGTTTTGTTGATTATATTCACATTCTCAATTATATTCCCTTCAATGATGCAAAAAAATCGCAGAAAATTCTTTTTAATCAAGCAAAGGAACATCCAAAAATGTATGCTCATTTTGCATCGCTTTTTCAAAAATACTATTATGATAAAGATTCTCCGTTTCGAAATGAGGAGCTATATATACCAGTACTCGATATTATTTTAAAATCTAAAATATTGTCTACAGGTGACAAAGAATCATATGATTTCCAAAGAGAAATGATTCATAAAAACAGAGTTGGCACAAAAGCATCCGATTTTGCTTATACACTTCCTAATGGAGAATCAAATAGAATGCGTGCTTTTAAGAGTGATTATTTGTTGTTATTATTTTCACACCCAAATCACTCAGATTGTGTGTCTGTGAGAGAAAATATAAATAATTCAGAAATTTTGAAAAAAGTTTTTTCACACAATAGCTTTAATAGGAATATGCTAATGGTAATGAATATTTATCCTGGCAATGATATAATGCTTTGGCGTGAAGAGTTATCTTCTATGTCAAAAGAGAATTGGATAAATGCTTATGATAATGGTATGGTAATAACAAAAGAACGCGTGTTTGATATTCAAGATATTCCAACAATATACTTGCTTGATAAGAATAAGCGTATAATTTTGAAAGATGCCTCGTTAGAAGAGATAGAGAGTTTTTTTTCAACGCAGCAATAAATAAATAAAAGGTCGGATAAATTAAATATACGACCTTTTTTTAAATAGTAATGGATTAATAAGTGCAATTGAAATCAAACAAATTCTTTTTTCAATTGCTCCACCCATTGAGTTATTCTATCTTCACTCTCGTCATATTCATTATCTTCGTCCAAGGCTAACCCCAACCACATTCCATCAGCTACTGCCGAAGAATCATCGTATGTGTAACCAACATCAGGAACTGCACCAACTATTTTCACTTTGTCTTTCAGATCATCATGTAATACATAAATTGATTCTGCGAAACTGCTTGAGAAAGATGCACTATCTCCCAAACCGAATATTGCAACAACTTTATCTGTGAAATCCATTTTAGTAGAGAAAGTCAATAAAAAACTATCCCAATCGTCCTGCAAGTCTCCCATGCCTGTGGTAGAAGCACCTAGAATTAAGTATCTGTACGGCTGCACATCTGCTACGGATACATTCCCAACATCAAATAAATCTGCATCACCATCAAACTTCTCTTTTATTCTGTTAGCGATTGACTCAGTGTTTCCACCTGATGTTCCGTAAAGTATAGCGATTTTCTTCATTGTTTAAAATTTGATTTATGAAATACCAGTATAATTATTTGGATTTCTCGTTTAAAGATAAGTTTAAGAACGAACACAAAAATAAGCAATTTGTTTGGATATTAAATTGCTTAAATCAGATTAATAATGTGTTATCTGTTTGTTGAGTAGGAATAAAACAAACATCTGTTTGAAAAAATAGAAAAATGAATTACTTTTGCGATACATTCTTATAAACTTTTGGCGCGATAGTTCAATGGATAGAATAGGAGTTTCCTAAACTTTAGATCCGGGTTCGATTCCCGGTCGTGCTACTTTCAATCTTTTACATAATGAAGAACGATAATAACTAAATTGGTTACTAAAAAGACCTTATATTGTTCATATATCCTCATCCCATCATACTACAACACGTCTGTTTTTTCTTCATAAAAAAGAATAAATGTCATCCGTCAAAAAGAACGAATTGAAGTAATGTTTGTTTTATCTGAGCATTAGGATTAACTTATTAATTCATATGCATGAATTATGATAAAAAAGAGCTTCAGTTTATTATTCTTATTTATTTTCTCCAACTTGTTCTATGGTCAAAATCCTGAAAGCTATATTCAGAGCGGATATTCACTTAATCAAGCTGGCGCATTGGAGCTATTATTTGAGGCCAATAATATTGCATCAAGAATAAATAAAAATGTTTCTGTTGCTGTGCTCGATGTTTCTGGAGTTACTATCATATTGGCAAGAAATGATAGTGTTGGTGTTCATAATACAGAGGCTTCAAGACGTAAAGCATATACTGCAATTTCAACAAAAACTGCAACATTTGAATTGATGCAAAGTGCTGCTGATAATAAAGACGCTCATAACTTAAATACATTGCCCGAACTACTTCTCTTAGGTGGGGGTGTTCCCATATGGTATAATAATAGCTTAATCGGTGCTATTGGTATATCTGGAGGTGGAAGTGGTGAAAACGATGACAACATTGCCAAACAGACAATTTTAAATGTAGGGTTTAGCATCAATAAATAGAATTACATAACCATTAAAATATATATTATGAAAAAAAGTATTCTTGTTTCGATATTAGTGATATTTTCCTCATGCATAAGTTTTGCTCAAACCGAATATCAACTTTCGAGCCATATATTGGACATTTCAAAAGGACTTCCCGCTGCCGGTGTAAAAATAAAACTGCAAAAACAGATTCGGGGAGATCAATGGCATGGCTTAGCTGAGAAGGTTACAGATGAAAATGGAAGAGTTCCTGATTTTTTGCCAAAAGAAGAAGATAAAGATAATATTGGCGTGTATAAACTTACATTTTTTGTAGAGCCATATTTTCAATCTCAACAATTAGATACTTTTTACCCATACATAGAAGTTGTCTTTGAGATAAAAGATGATAAGCACTATCATGTCCCAATTACGCTGTCTGCTTATGGGTATGGCACATATAGAGGGAATTGAATGAGTTTTTTTTCTTGTTATTACCGCACTTAAATAGTTAAGAGATTGTAAATATTAAAGCTCCCATTGCCAAGATAGAAATGGGAGCTTTATTTATCAAGCTAATGACTTAATTTGAGTAATACACCTCAGTGATATTAATGCTCATGAGCGCCAGGGCCATTTTCAATAATACTGTGCATTTCTTCCAAGGTGTGCGTATAATCAACATATGCAGCAACATATGCTCTACCTTTTTCTACTGATTCGTTTTTAACAAGAGTCAGCTCCTCCACTTTGTCGAATTTCTCACGAACCGCTTTTTCGATATGTGCTGTGAATTTCGATAATAGATCATCAACACTTTTAGTCTCAATCGCATTGTCAGCCATTACTACTATAGGAGAAGCACTTCCCGCAGGCTTTAATCCGTCATAACCAACTCCCTCAGTTGCACGGTGCAATCTAACTAGAGTTTCTAGAAAATGCTTTTCTACAATGGCGTAAATCTCTTTGTCACCATTTTTCAGCTCATAGGTCTTCTTGAACAATGCTTTTATCTCAGGTTCATCTGCTTTATCAATCCACTTTGAAACTAAGTTTACGTCATTTGATGCAAGAGCTTCCATCGCTTCTTTAATAACAGGTCCATCGAATGAGTCACAATGTGCAAAAGTATTTTGTGTACCCATTAATAACATCGCAAATAAAGCAACTACAAATGATTTTACGTTAATTGCTCTTGTTCGTTTTCTATCATTTGAAATAATGTTCTGTGATAAATTTCTTTTTAAAATCTCTGTCTGTTTTGTTTTCATAATTCTTCCTTCATAATTTGTTTATAATTAATTTTCAGTGGCAAATGTAGTGTATAAACATAGGCTAATCGCCCTACTTTATAAAGTGAGACGTGTTATAAACATTGGGTTAGGAACACTTTATAAGATGAGACTTTAAGAATAAGTATAAAACGGCATTACTTATGAGCTCTCCCCAGATTTGAATTGAGAAGGTGTTTGATTGGTAAACTTTTTGAATATTCTGTTGAAAGATGATTTGGAGTTGAATCCTGAATCAAATGCAATTGCAAGTAAAGAATAGTTATCAAATTTCGGGTTTTTAATTCTTGTTTTTACTTCTTCAACCCTGAACTGATTAATGTATTCAAAGAAGTTTAGTTTGAACTGTTCATTAATAATTTGCGATAAATGATGTTTTGAAATATCTATTTCTGATGCTAGTTGAGTCAATGTTAATTCTGGATTTAAATAAGGCTTTTCTAAGCGCATATACTCCATTAATTGTTCACTGTATTCATTAGCTTCATACTCTTTCAAAGTAGAGCTTGCATATTTAACTTTTTCTTCTGTGATAACACCTTCTTCTTCAAACTCATTATCAAAAATTACTTTTTGTTTTAATCCAAAATATCCAATTAAGATAACAAAGACAGACAAAGTCAAGAAAAGACTATCTGTACAAAAAACCATTGAAAACAGATTAAACACATGATGAATAACCGTAATAATAATCAACACTGTCCAAATAATCCCAAAAATAATAACTAGCTTACGTAACCATGCAAGATTTACATTATCAATAGATGAGAAGTTGTTAAATACATTAATATCGTGCTTTTTTAAAAGATTCAAAGTAAGCAAAATATAGAAGGGTCCTGATAATAGTGTTAGAATCAGGAATACCTGAAATAATAGTGGATGTTGTACATTTGTGTGTACGTTCTCCAATCTTATCTCATTAGCAACATCAGGAAAAAAAGATGCTACTAAAAGATATAGATTGAATGCTACAAAGGGGAGTAAATGCAGAAGTAGCTTCTTGTTAAATCTTTTCCGTTTTGAGACCAAGCGCGAAACGTATAA
>DATERO010000352.1:0-3988 GCA_035271465.1 Dysgonamonadaceae bacterium
TTAGAGTAAAAGCATGTGAATTTCTTTTGAGTTTAAGGGTGATATGGCTTGTGCGTTATTGATGTGCAAAAGGTATTTGTTAAATCACTCAAACCATCTTTTTCACTTAAACTTTTTTCATCAATTTATTCAGTTTTGTAATATCCTGATATTTATTGTGTGATACTAAAATTAGAATCAAACTTTTTCAGCTAAGTGCATTCATGTAAGGTGATAGTACTCTTCATCTCACTGGTCTAAGAATATTGCTTTTTCTTTCGATTAGTAGCTAATGCCAATTCCTTATCGCTTCTTTTTACCTTTTTTGTTCGTAGCAAACAATTCCCCAGTGTATGTTTCATACAAATTGAACAGAAACTCCATTCTTTTCACTTCGTTAGGAAATGGTTGTGGACGATAGGCCAAATCTACTGCTTTGTCTAACTCTTGGTGGGCTTTTATAAGGATGGGAGGCATGGTGAGCGAATCGTAAAGGTCGGCAAGAGAACTCATGGGAAATTCTGCGCGTGCATCCAATACTTGTTGCGCTTTTTGCTCAATGTTTTCTATCTGCTTTTCAGTAGGATTAAGGGGCCAGGCGTAATTGTTGTAAACGATATCTTTGGAGTATCTGAATCTACTTTCTAATCTTCCACAAACATACGAAACCCAAGTCATGTGCATTGTCGATTTTGTGACCAATGATTTTTACTTATAGACGTTAAGGTGAATTGTCAGATTTTATTTAAATACTTTTGCTTTTTAATACTTCAAATCCAATCGACCCAGTCAACATAAATCCCTAATTTCTGTAACCCTTCTCTTTAGCAAGGTGTCTAACCATTGAACAATTAAATAAATCATCTGAAAACTTTATGAAACAGTTAATGCTTACTTTGGCTTTTATCCTCACGCTCTCATTTTCTATTCAAGCTCAATTGAAGGGAACTCTCATTGATGATGACAAACTTCCTGTTGAGTTTGCCAACATTGCTCTATACTCTTTGCCCGATTCTGTCATGATAGCGGGAACTGTGAGTGATGAAAATGGTAATTTCGCATTGAACCAGAAAAATTCAAATAGTACATTTCTGGAAGTTTCATTTATTGGTTACGAAACTCAGATTGTTCCTGCTAAAGCGGAGCAAATAGTTGTGATGAGAGCTGAATCGTTTACTTTGGATGAAGTGGTGATAAAAGGAGATTTACCTAAAATACGATTGAGAAATGATGCCCTGGTTACTACTGTGCAAAACTCTGTGTTGAGCAAAGCGGGTACTGCCAATGATGTGTTAAAGAGGCTTCCATCAATCACGGGGGATAATGGTGAGTTTTCTGTTTTTGGGAAAGGACAAGCTAAAGTATATATTAACAACCGCGAAATGCGCAATATGTCTGAGTTGGACAATCTTAGCTCAGCCGACATCAAAGACGTTGAGATAGTTAACAATCCCGGTGCACGTTATGATGCTTCAGTGAAGGCTGTTATCCGCATTAATACTTTTCGCAAGGTTGGTGATGGTTTTGGTTTTGATGTGCGTTCAAGTTATTTTCAATCGCAAAACACTGATTTGACAGAACAATTCAATGTGAATTACCGTAAGAATGGTTGGGATATATTCGGAACGTTTACCTACAACCGTAAAGCATTAATTCAAGATAGGAAAATAGCCCAAAACACGTATGTTGACACCCTTTGGTCACAGCAAAACATACTTTACACTGAAGGTCTCTCACATAACTTTTCAAGTATTGCAGGTGTGAACTACCAAATTTCACCAAGTCATTACATCGGGATGAAATACTCACACCTTGCATATCCGTCCTCTAATAAATGGTCGAAACTGAATAGTACAGTGCTTGCCGATGGTGTTTTTTATGACAAATGGAGTAGTAATGAACGGGAAAAATCGATGAATAAACCCACACATCACTTAAATGCATATTACAGTGGAAGCGTTGGTGATTTAAAGATTGATTTCAATACAGATTGGTATAAACGTAATCTTGCTTACAAGTCATTTGTTGTAGAAACGAGTCAGGAGTATGATGACCGAACTATTACATCTCAAAACAATGTTGACAATCAGCTCATAGCAGCAAAAATGGTTCTTTCTTATCCTGTTTTGGGAGGCCAATTATCTGCAGGTAGTGAATTTACAGATACAGATAGAAGAGATGAATATATAAATAATCAAAGTATTGTTCCTTCATCAAACACAACGATTAAGGATCAAAACAATAGTTTCTTTGCCGAATATTCTCGTTCCACACCTATTGGTCAAGTTGGTGCAGGATTGCGTTACGAAAAGGTGCGATCAGATTATTTTGACAACGATACAAAAAATGATGAACAAAGTAGGCTTTACAATCAATGGTTTCCCAATGTTTCGTTGGCAACACAATTGGATAAGGTGAATTTGCAGTTGAGCTATACTGCAAAAACAATGCGTCCGGACTATCGTCAATTGAGCAGCAATGTCACTTATCGCAATCGCTTTACGCTGCAAACAGGATATGCGTTTTTGAAACCTACAACCATTCACGATGTTACATTGGTAGGTACATGGAAATTCCTACAATTGATGATGAGTTACAAAAACGAAAGGAATACTGTCATCTTTTGGGGCGAACAGTTGGAGGAAAACCCCGCAGTTACCCTGCTTGACTATCGCAATTTGGAGAAACTCCCTAGCTTAACCTTATTCATTACAGCATCTCCCAAGTTTGGCATTTGGTCGCCACAGGCAAGTGTTGGTTTTATTAAGCAAAGGCTTACTATTACAACAAATAACAAACCTATTGTTTTGAACAAACCAATGCCAATTGCTTCACTCATCAATTCGTTTTCACTGCCAAAGAGCTATCTGTTGTCACTCGACATGAACTTTCAAGGCAAAGGTAATTCGCAAAATGTATATTTAAGCGAAAATGTATTTGTTGTGAATGTTGGGCTTACCAAGCCTTTCCTAGATGATCAATTGCAAGTTTCAATAAAAGGACATGATTTGTTTAGAGGACAGAAACAGGGCATTCTAGTATATTATCCTCAAATGGATTTGCATCAAATTGATCAATACGTCAGTCGCCAGTTCGAATTTACTGTGCGCTATAAATTCAACTCTGCAAAAAGTAAATATAAAGGAACGGGGGCTGGACAAAAAGAGATTGATCGATTGTAGTGTTTGTAATAGCTTTTAAGGCTTCTCATTCAATGCATATTTATGTATTTATTGTTCAATAACTACTTGACTATCTAATAATCATCTATTTTAATTATCTTTGTACTCGAAATTAAAATAATTCTTTTTATGCAGAAAAATTTTGAGTACACTCCTGATTATATATTCGAATCAAGCTGGGAAGTTTGCAATATGGTAGGAGGAATTTATACAGTATTATCATCACGTGCTAACACACTTCAGAAGCTTTACAATGATAGAACCATATTTATAGGTCCCGATATTTGGGAAGAAACTGAAAGTCCATGGTTTAAAGAAGACACATCTTTGCTGAAAGATTGGCGAAAGCATGCTGATATTAATGACCGATTGAGAGTTAGAGTAGGGCGTTGGCAAGTGCCAGGAAGTCCGATAGCTATATTGGTGACTTACGACAAGTACTACAAACACAAAAACGATATATACGGCCAGATGTGGCGTCACTTTGGGGTGAACTCGATGCCGTCGTATGGCGACTATGATGAGTCGAGCATGTTTGCTTACGCAACAGGAGCAGTAATTGAAAGCTTCTACAAATATCATAAATTAGAAAACAAACATGTTGTTGCTCATTTCAATGAGTGGATGTTGGGTATGGGAGCTTTGTACATAAAGCATTTTGTGCCGAAGATTGCTACGATTTTCACAACACATGCCACATCTATTGGTCGTTCTATAGCCGGTAATAATTTACCTTTATATAAAAACTTCCACCAGTACAATGGTGACCAAATGGCGCAACAGCTTAATATGGTTTCCAAACACTCAATAGAAAAAATAGCTGCTCA
>DATERO010000353.1:0-5236 GCA_035271465.1 Dysgonamonadaceae bacterium
TTTCAAAGTGGCACAAATCGAACCGTAAAAAGTGGCACGGTTTGAACCGAAAAAGGTGGCACCCATAGACCGAAATCACTGGCACAAATCAAACCGTTATATCCAATAACCGAAATTATATCTGTCTAATAGTTATTCGCCAAATGTAAAGCTTGCATTTGGCTTTATTTTTTCAATTTTCAATTGATTTATTAAATCTATTTGTGCCAAATTTGTTCCACAACTTCTTTGTTTATATAAATGGTGATTGGGCTTATTTATTTAACTGTGTTTTTTGGATAATCCAGCACTAATCCTTTGCTATAAAACATTATCTTTGCGTTTCATTTTTTAATCCATTTTATAATATCTATGTTTCGCAAAGCAATCTTTTATTTTCTCATGTTTTGTACGTTTTCACTACAATCTCAAAACTTACAACTTCATTTTGACCCCAGGAGCTCAATTCATGGAAAGGAATCTTTCCAAAGTGATTATATGACAGCAACTTTTGAAATGTTTAAACCCGATCAGTGGGGTTCTACCTTCATGTTTGTTGATATTGATTTTAATTTATCAAAAGGAAATGCAGGAATGATATATGCAGAGTTTTCTCGTAAATTTAATATAAATGATTTTCCACTGATGCCTTTAATTGAGTATAACGGTGGTTTGGGAGTCTTTGAAGTTGATGATAACGATGTCGGAGGAGGATACTCAATACCAAACGCTTATTTAGTTGGAATATCTTATCCTTTTCAGCTTGGCAATGTGTTTATGGATACATATGTAGCTTATAAATATAATGCATTTAAAGAGACAAGTCATGATGTGCAATGGACAGTAATATGGACTGGTAATTTTGCGAGTGATAAGCTCACTGTATGTGGATTTGCAGATTTATGGACAGAAAACAAAAGTCAGATGAATGCAAACTCAGAAAAAAAAGTTATCTTCTTATCCGAACCACAAGTTTGGTATAATGCAACCTCCAACTTTTCATTAGGTAGTGAAGTGAAAATTAGCAGTAATTTTATACAGAATAGCGAGGTATATATTTGCCCAACTCTTGCAGTGAAATGGAATTTTTAAAAATAATATATACAAATAAAACTCTTAGCCTTGAAGAGTTCTATAGAGTCAAATGAAAAAGGACCAGTTAATTAATAACAAGTCCTTTTTGTCTAATGTTCAACTATCAGTTATATAAGAAATAGGTAATAGTATCCTATAAATAGAAAATCGTGAGCTAATTGATTAACTCACGATTTTCTATTTTGATGTATATCGTATTTATAACGTTCTTTTGGTGTTTAAATCAAGAACCCTAATAAAATACCAGCTGCCACTGCAGATCCAATAACACCAGCTACGTTAGGTCCCATAGCATGCATTAATAGATAGTTGTTTGGATCGTAACCCAAACCAACTTGATGGGATATTCTTGCTGAATTCGGAACGGCTGATACGCCTGCGCTTCCAATAAGTGGGTTGATCTTGTTCCCGTCTCTTAAAAAGAGATTCATAAATTTTACAAATAAGAGTCCTGCACAAGTAGCAATAACAAATGAAACTGCTCCAATAGCAAAAATCTGAATAGACTGGAACTTTAGGAATGTAGTTGCTTGCGTAGATGCACCAACAGTCACTCCAAGTAAAATTGTTACAATATCAATAAGAGGTCCACGAGCTGTTTCTGCTAATCGTCTGGTAACACCCGATTCTTTCAAGATGTTTCCAAAGAAAAGCATACCTAAAAGAGGTAAGCCCGAGGGAACTAAGAATGTTGTTAAAAGCATCCCTACAATTGGGAAAATGATTTTCTCAGTTTGCGAAACCACTCGAGGTGTTTTCATTCTAATTAATCGCTCTTTCTTTGTAGTTAATAACTTCATAAATGGAGGCTGTATCAACGGTATCATAGCCATATAAGAGTAGGCCGATATCGCAACTGCACCCAAGAAATTAGGAGCTAATCTCGAAGTTAAGAAAATAGCGGTAGGTCCATCAGCACCACCAATAATACCAATTGCGCCAGCTTGATTTGGTTCAAATCCCAATTGCAATGCAATGAAATAAGCTCCAAATATACCAAATTGGGCTGCTGCCCCAACAAGCATTAGTTTAGGATTGGATATCAGTGCTGTAAAGTCTGTCATAGCTCCAATTCCCAAAAATATGAGAGGTGGATACCATCCTTTTACTACACCTTGATAAAGAATGTTCAATACTGAGCCCTCTTCATAAATACCAATATCCAAGTTGGCCAATTCATTAAAGGGAACATTCCCAATAAGAATACCAAAACCAATTGGGATTAATAATAGAGGTTCATATTCGTATTTCACTGCTAAGAAAATAAAGAATATACCAATCGCTATCATCGCTATATGAGCGGGAGTAGTGTTAGCAAATCCAGTGTTTTCCCAAAACATTGAAAGATTGTCTGCTAATGATAATAAAATATTCATGTGTTATTTCTTTTTATCCTATTACTATTAGTTCAGCTCCTTCAAGTACTGATGCACCTTTTTCTACAGAAACCTTAGAAACAGTTCCATCGCTTGATGCTTGAATATTATTTTCCATCTTCATGGCTTCTAATACTATTATTGTGTCACCTTTTTTCACTGCGTCGCCGACTTTTACTTTTATGTCAAGCACTACGCCTGGAAGAGGAGAGTTTACAACAATGCTACCTGCTGCAACAGTTGTTCGTGTAACGGTTGGTCTTGTTGTTTCAATTGTTTGAGCAGAAGATGGAGAAGTATGTCTTTGAATACTTGATATAGGTTTTTTCTTTTTCTGTTCAATCTCAACCAGAAATGGAGTGCCGTTCACTTCTAATTCCACAGATTCTTGATCTGAATTTTGCACCACCACTCTATATGGTGAGCCATTGATTTTATATTTGAATACTTTCATAGGAATTAACTTATTTCTTTATATTGTATTTGTTGTTTTTTATTTGAATGTCGTTATCGAAACATTTACTTATATAGCAATGTATAATGATGCTATTTAGGCAGTTGTCTCAGACCGTATATCTTGGAGCTCCAAGGCGAATATGTTTTTTTTACCTCATCAATCGTCAAGATTGTTGATTCGATATCATGTACATCTTGGTCCATTTCAAAGATAGCTGCAGAAATTGCTGCTAGTACTTCACCTGATAGTTCATTACTGTCTGCTTCAGCTAATTGTTTACCGCTTTGAATAGCTTTTCGTTTTGTCAATCCTTTGGCGAAATTGCCCGTAAATTTAAATGCTATATAAAGCAGGAATAGAGCCATAAATACTACAAACATAGCAGTAATAGTCATCATAATTCCCCATGGATCATTCTCTTTCAACGCTATTAGTTTCGGATTTTCACCTTCTACAAAGTTGTTGCTACTTGGCGTTACACGAGCTAATGCTTTTGCTAGGTGTCCTGACTCGTCATACTTAACTCCATCTTTTTCATAGCCATAACTTTGGTTAGCTAACATACCAGCTGGTATGATTATTTCATCAATAACAGTTACGCCATCAGCTTCAAATAACCCAATATAATTTTCTTTATTAGGATCTAATTTAAAATTTAGGTGAAATGTTCCATTCGAAGGTTTATCATCAGCCCAAAAAACTGCATGTTGGAGAGGCTTTACAGCTGTTTTTATATCACCACGTGGAACAGCATATTTTTTGGGATTATTTCGATCATTTGTAATAAAAATACTTGACAACTCTTGCGTTCTAGTAGTATTGTTATATATCTCAATCCAAGCATGTCTTTCTCCGAAGTCATCTGTGTAGCTACTTTCGTTTACTACCATTACTTCGTTGATTACTAAGTCAGATCTGTCAACCTTTTTGTTGCAACCCGTCAAAAGTATTATAGATAGTACAAGGATAGATAGTTTTATTTTGTCTGTCATATTCTATATTTTCTTTTTATAAAGGCATGTTATCGTGTTTCTTTGCAGGGTTTACCAATTTCTTGGTCTGTAGTTGTTGCAAAGCTCTAATAACACGGAAACGAGTGTTCCTTGGTTCAATTACATCGTCAATGTAGCCAAAGCTTGCAGCTTGATATGGATTAGCAAAAAGATCTGTGTATTCATCTTTTTTAGCTTGCATAACTTCTTCTTTCTTTTCTGGAGTATCTTGTGCGGCAATTTCTCTACCGTATAATACCTCAACAGCACCATCAGCTCCCATCACTGCAATCTCAGCACTTGGCCATGCATAATTGATGTCTCCACGTAATTGTTTACAACTCATTACAATGTGAGCACCACCATAAGATTTTCTCAATGTAACAGTAATTTTTGGAACTGTAGCTTCACCGTAAGCGTAAAGCAATTTAGCACCATTGAGGATGACACCACCATATTCTTGAGCAGTACCTGGTAAGAATCCGGGAACATCAACAAGCGTTACAAGTGGAATATTGAATGCATCGCAGAAACGAACAAAACGAGCTGCTTTACGTGAAGCATTTATATCCAATACGCCTGCTAAGAATTTTGGCTGATTGGCTACCATTCCCACAGACTGACCGTTGAAACGAGCAAAACCTACAATAATATTTTTTGCATAGTCTGCATGTACTTCAAGAAATTCTCCACCATCAATAATAGCACCAATCACTTCATACATATCGTATGGTCTGTTAGCACTATCAGGAATAATTTCATTCAACCCGTCTTCATATCTGTCAATAGGATCGTCGGTTTTCTTAAGTGGAGTTTCTTCCAAGTTGTTTTGTGGTAAGAAGCTAAGGAGGTTACGAATAAGTGATAAACCATTCTCTTCAGTTTCTACTGCAAAGTGAGCAACTCCAGATTTTGATGAATGCACGCGTGCACCACCTAATTGTTCTTGAGTAACATCTTCTCCAGTAACTGATTTTACTACTTTTGGACCTGTAAGGAACATATATGATGTGCCTTCGGTCATAATAGTAAAGTCTGTAAGTGCAGGTGAATAAACAGAACCACCCGCACATGGACCAAAAATTCCTGATATTTGAGGAATAACACCCGATGCAAGTATGTTGCGTTGGAAAATCTCAGCATAACCTGCTAATGAATTCACACCTTCTTGAATTCTAGCACCGCCCGAGTCATTGATACCAATAACTGGAGCACCCATTTTCATGGCCATATCCATTATCTTGCAAATCTTGAGTGCAAGAGTTTCTGATAGTGATCCACCAAATACAGTAAAGTCTTGTGCGAAAATGTATACTAAACGTCCTTCAATAGTACCA
>DATERO010000354.1:0-6324 GCA_035271465.1 Dysgonamonadaceae bacterium
TAATATTCTTACATGTGATAGCTCAAACAGAAGAGTGGTGAATAAACAGTTGCACCTAAAGCGTTGCTTGTATATATTAATCTAAACACATAGTTATACGTGTGATCCGGCATCACCACAAATGCGTGTGATTTTAAATACAGATATTTATTTATCAACCATTGCCATTGTTGTTGTGCAATTTCGCCCCTTTCATTCAGCACCATCTTCTCATCAATAATCATATAGATCATTTCCATTTCATTCCAACCGTAGCAACAAATAAAAAAATAAATTAGACACATCGTTTTAAATAATGCTGACCTGATTTACCGTATCTTTGCAAATATGTTAAATGAAATATCAATACAGGAATATTATGAGAAAGCACCACTTCTCCCTTTAGTAGATGTGCGGTCGCCCGGAGAGTTCCAACAAGGACACATTGTTGGAGCTATCAATATTCCACTATTCTCTGACGAAGAACGAGCAGCTGTAGGAACTATTTACAAGAAAAAGACAAAAGAAAAGGCCTTAGAGTTGGGTTATGAATATGTAACTCCCAAGTTGCAATGGTTTTTAGAAGAAAGTACAACGGTTGCAAAAAGAGGACCTATTGCCGTACATTGTTGGAGAGGCGGAATGCGTAGTCACTCCTTTGCAGAGCATTTGCATGACAATGGCTTTGAAGAAGTTTATGTAATTGAGGGAGGATATAAAGCTTTTCGAAATTATGTGCTAGATTTCTTTGAACAAAAAATCAAATTCAATGTGCTGGGAGGCTACACTGGAAGTGGAAAGACGTTTATACTGGATGAATTAAAAAGACTGGGAGAACAAGTGGTCGATTTGGAAGGATTGGCACACCATAAAGGTTCGGCTTTTGGATCTTTGGGAGAAGAAGCGCAACCTTCATCACAGCATTTCGAAAATGAATTCTTTGATTATTGGCGTCACTTAAATAACCAACAACCACTATGGGTGGAAGATGAAAGTGCTCGGATTGGTTGTGTGCAGATTCCCAAAGCTATTTATGCACAAATGCGATCAAGCCAGTTGTACTTTATCGATATTCCGAAGGAAGAGCGCGCCAAGTTTTTAGTGACAGAATATGCAAGTTTCGATCCAAACCATTTAGCCAAGGCTATCAATGGCATAACAAAACGTCTGGGAGGACAAAACGTAAAAGCAGCTTTAGATGCTTTAGAAGCCCGAGATTATTACAAGGTAGCAATGATTACACTGCAATATTATGATAAAGCCTACCTCAATGGTGTTGAAAAGAGAGATCCAGAAATGGTGCAGCGCATTCCCTTAAATACAGTAAATCATGTAGAAAACGCAAAACAATTATTAGAAATAGTAAAATAGATGGAAAATATAAAACTTACTCAATATAGTCATGGTGCAGGTTGTGGGTGCAAAATTTCACCACAAACATTAAGCACAATTCTACATACAAAATTAGCAAAAGGAAATCATCCACACCTATTGGTGGGAAATGATAGCAGAGATGATGCAGCAGTATATGATTTAGGTGATGACACAGCTATTATCAGCACCACAGATTTCTTTATGCCAATTGTTGACGACCCTTTTTCATTTGGCCGTATTGCCGCAGCCAATGCTATTAGTGATGTGTATGCTATGGGAGGAACACCTCTTTTGGCAATAGCCATACTGGGCTGGCCCTTAGATAAATTAGCTCCAGAAGTAGCACAACAGGTTTTAGAAGGTGGACGAAGCATGTGTGCCGAAGCAGGAATTGCGTTGGCAGGAGGTCATAGTATTGATAGTCCTGAACCCATCTTCGGATTGGCAGTAACTGGTCGTGTGGATATCAACTACTTAAAACGCAATGATACTGCTGAAGAGGGTTGCGAGTTGTTTATAACAAAACCTTTAGGTGTAGGCATTTTGAGTACTGCACAAAAACAAGGAAAACTGAAAGAAGAAGATGCTAACATTGCTCCAAATGCAATGATGCAACTCAATAAAATAGGCAGTGAGTTATCCAAAATATCGGGGATAAAAGCAATGACAGATGTTACTGGTTTTGGATTGTTAGGTCACTTGGTCGAAATGTGTGAAGGTAGCAATCTATCTGCCGAGATAATGTTGGATAAAGTTCCATTATTACCAAAAGTACAAGCGTATTTGCAGCAAGAGTGTATTCCTGGCGGAACTTATCGCAACTGGGATAGCTATGGCGATAAAGTGAAACTCCGATCAGATGAAGATAAATTTATTCTTTGTGACCCACAAACAAGCGGTGGCTTAATGATTGCAGTTGCCCCATCAGCAATTGCAGAAGCAAAGACGCTATTAGCCAAAGAAGGACTGCAGGTAGAGTCCTTTGGAAAATTTGTAAAGAGAGGAGAAAGATTTATTGTGGTGAAGTGATTAACTGTCTGAACCGCTGATGGGAATGATTAAATGATTGGTGTGATTCTGTATGAATCAATATCTCTTTATAATACCATTATCTACGAATTCACAGGGTGCACAATTAATAATTGGATTAGATCATTTTATTTAATTTCTTCTCAATCGTCAATCTTTTAAACTGTAAACTGGGTGCACCAAAATTAATCAGCAACCCAACATCAATTTTATATGCTTCTAAATAATTTAATGCTTGTGCCAAATGGACTTTTTCTAAATTAACCAATGCTTTCAACTCCACCATTACTTTACCCTCTACAAAGAAATCAACCCTTCGTGTACCAATATGCTCATTGTCATAATAGATACCCATCTCCATTTCACGTTCGAAAGAGAGACCATTTTTATTCATTTCTATTGCTAATGCTCTTTGATAGATTACCTCTTGAAAACCATTTCCCAATGATGAATGCACCTTCATTGCACATCCAATAATCTTCTTTGTAATATCAGAATATTTATACTCCTGTTTAATCATATGGCTTAATCACATAAATCATTCAATCACAATTAATCAACGGTTCAGACAATTACTATTTCACAAAGCCTTCTCTGTTCACTGTGCTCACTATTTACTTTTCACTCTTCACCTTCACAAAAAACCTCTACCGGAGTACCCAACTTCCCATCCTCACCAATTTCATACATCGATATCCTTTTCTCATCAATTTCGCATATAAATAATTTCAAACGAGAATGAAATCCATTATATTCTTCTCTCACACTCTCTATTGCTTCAGTGTATTTATTTTCCACATTTAGAATGGTACTCTTATTTGTTTTCTGAAGTATTTGTATAAAGTAGTTGTCTAAATCTTCTTCATCAGAATATAACTTTTCAAAAGCTTTTGTATATGAAGTTTGTTTCGGATTCAAAGCCAAAAACTCAACTAGATGTTTGCGACTACTATTCTCGTACAAGCATACATCAATGCTTGCTGACATCGAAATAGATCCTGTTGATAAGTACTCTTTTCTTGTTGGTGCTTTAACAGAGTAATTATAATCGCCAAATTGCTCAATATGTTTGATAAAAATGAGCTTAGCCTCTTGTTTACTTATTCTTCTTGTGCCATCTCGTTTCAATGGGTAAACAAGCTTGCTCTTTGTATTACTATCTACTTCTGTAATACTTCTTAATTCCAACAACTCTTTTAAAGAATCTATAATTAATTCTTCTACATAATCCATAAATATAAATTTTATTAGTTTTTTCGCTCTATTTTCTTATATCTCGCAGTTGATCCTCTTCACATCGTTGCATATAGCAATATCTCTATTGTTCTAAACTGTAGTTTCTTATGTTTCAAAAGACTCTTGAGCATTTAAAATCGCATTGTACGTAATATACAATTTTCATTTTAATTGTTAACTATATTTTTACTATTATTTTGCAACAATAAACATATAAAACATATTAATGGTATTTATTATGACTATTTACCTGCATCTCCCTCAATTAAAAATATTAACAGAGCAATCGGAATTTTCCCTTCAATATTATAAAGTATTTCTCCGTATGGATTTGAACCTTTTCTTACATATTTCCCATTGTAATTGTAAAGAACATTTGCGTAAGCACTTGAACCTCGACGTACATTTTTTCCATCCCAATTATACAGCACCTCACTATATTTACTCGATCTTTGCCTCAAGTTTCTTCCATCCCAGTTGTATAGAACATCTCCATATACGCTTGATCCTTTCCGTATATTCTTCCCATCCCAGTTAACTATTATACGGCTATATTGGCTCGATCCCTGTCGTAGTTTTTCTCCATCCCAATTATATAGGATTTCATTATACACACTAGAGCCATGTCGTAGATATGTCTGAGCGCTTACGTTTATAAATGTCAGCAACAGTGAATGAATGCAATAATGATAGCTACCGATGCACCCATTATCAGTCCAAATTGATTAGCCCCACTTGCAGCTTCGTCGCCAAACACTCGGTAATTGATAGCCAAGAAAATGATTAAGAAAACAATGGGAATAAGTGCCTCAAAAAGAGTAATCTTTCTTTTAGACATAAAAATATTTTAATAAATGGGTAAAGAAAAGGTATGCTTTACTTCTTTCATAACAAAGATACTATGAAGACTACCTATACTCTCTATCACACCAAGCTTTTCCTGCACAAACAATTGATAGTGTTGCATGTTTTGAACATAAATTTTAAGCATAAAATCATAATCTCCCGACACATTGTAGCACTCCGTAATCTCTTTAATTTCTTCTATTGCAGCAGTGAAGTTTAGTATATACTCTTGGCTATGCTTCTTCAATCGTATATTGCAATATACACTAAATCCATTATTAATTTTTTCAGGATTAAGTATGGCTGTATATTTTCTTATATAGCCATTTTCTTCCAAACGTTTTATTCTCTCAAAAACGGGAGTTGCCGATAGATTCACTTTAGAAGCCAACTCTTTGGTTGTGAACTTCGAATTTTTCTGCAACAACTCCAATAATTTCATGTCTGTATTATCTAAATTTGTCATGACTGAGTAGTTTACTTTACTAATATTGAGTGCAAATATAGAATAATTATCCACTTAATGGAAATAATTGATGTGTTTACACTTTGCAATATTTCTTTCGCTCAGTTCCCGATAATACCCACCCATTACTAGCTGGGCTGAATTATATCGGGTCTTCAGCCCTAAACAATGAAGTAATCCTAAAAATGAGAAGAGTCAAATGTGGTATATTAGTGCGATGAACAACGGAAAGTTTTCAATGATCGACTCAATAACACAATGATTATCGTAGCATTCATTTTATAGTTATATTGTTGCAGAAAAATAATCTATAAAAGACGTCTTCACTTTACTATAATTAGAAATTTATACGTAACAATGTCACTTCGGCAGAATGTATCACTGTATTTGTAAATATATTTGTGTATTTATTCTATAAAGCATAAATTTGCAGTGTTGATATGAAAATAATAAACCTAAAGTAATAAAGATTATGAGTCAAGAAAAATGGAATTTAAACACTAAGTGTGTAAGAAGTGGATGGCAACCAAAAAAAGGAGAACCATTACAGTTACCTATCTATCAGAGTACAACTTTTAAATATGAAAGCAGCCAACAGATGCAAGATCTTTTCGATTTAAAAGCTGCAGGTTATTTCTATAGCCGTTTACAAAACCCAACAAATGATTCCACAGCACAAAAAATATGTGCTTTAGAAGGTGGTGTTGCTGCTATGCTTACCAGTAGTGGTCAGGCAGCTAACTTCTTTGCAGTTTTCAATATTTGTGAAGCAGGAGATCATTTCATTGCATCAAGTGCACTCTATGGAGGCACCTACAACCTATTTGCTGTTACATTTAAAAAAATGGGTATTGATGTAACATTTGTCCCCACCGATGCCACAGACGAAGAGGTGCAAGCAGCAATCCAACCCAACACCAAATTGATATTTGGAGAAACCTTGACTAATCCCTCTATTGAAGTTTTTGATATCGAACGATATGCAAAAATTGCTCATAGTAATGGCATACCCTTAATAGTTGATAATACATTCCCTACTCCTATAAATTGTCGACCCTTTGAATGGGGTGCAGACATTGTAACACATTCAACAACAAAATACATGGATGGTCACAACACCGTTGTTGGAGGTTGCATTGTAGATAGTGGCAACTTTGATTGGGAAGCAAACAAAGAACGTTTTCCTGGATTAACTGAACCCGACCCTTCCTATCATGGATTATCATTCTCCAAAACTTTTGGCAAGGGTGCATATATAACAAAAGCAACCGTACAATTAATGAGAGACCTTGGCTGTAGCCAATCACCTCATAGTGCATTCTTAGTTAATTTAGGCCTCGAAACCTTAGCAGTAAGAATAAGACAACACAATGAGAATGCTGAAAAAATAGCCA
>DATERO010000355.1:0-2096 GCA_035271465.1 Dysgonamonadaceae bacterium
GCAGGTAGAAGATTACAAGAAACTAATGGGATATTACCCAGAATTGGTTCAGACCGATGATATTTATATGACACATGCTAACAGAAATTATCTTAAAGAGCATGGTATCCGGCACACTGGACGACCGTTGGGGCGTAAACCTAAGAAAGAGAAAGTAAGCAGATATCAGAAAGAAAAACAGAGGAAGGAAAAAGCAGAGCGCAATCAAATAGAAGGAAAGTTTGGACAAGGCAAAGCAGGCTACAATTTAAACAAGATAATGGCGCGATTAGAATCAACGCATGAGAGCTGGGTGGCAAGCATCGTATTTGTAATGAATATCCTAAGAGCAATGAAGGATATTTTTTGGTCAAATTTCAAGGAGTATATTTTTAAGCTGTTTTTCATCTTTTATTTCTCAAAAACAAATTCGCATCAATCCGTAAAGCAACAAATTGCTTAAGATTAAAAAACATTTTCAGCGGACCCTATTATAGTTATGGTTTATAGATTCTTCTTATAAAAATCTATCACCTTATTATACAAATACAATCTTGAATTGTCTCCTGTTATAAAGTGATTTTTATCTGGAAAATAAAACATGTCAAATTGTTTATTTGCCTTAATTAATGCACGAGAGTATTCCATTACATTTTGCACATGCACATTATCGTCGGCAGTACCGTGTATCAGTAACAAATCACCTTGTAATTTGTCTGCGAGTTTTATAGCTGATCCTTTATCATAACCTGATGAATTTTGTTGTGGAGTACGCATAAAACGTTCTGTGTAAATAGAATCATAAAATCGCCAGTCGGTAACTGGTGCAATAGCAACTCCAGCTTTAAACACTCCATTACCCCTACTCATACTCATCAAGACATTATAACCGCCGTAGCTCCATCCCCAAATACCAATTCTTTCACTATCTATATATGGTAGTGAAGAGAAATATCGCGCTGCAGCAATCTGATCATCGGATTCAATAATTCCTAAATTCAAATATGTTTGCTTTCTAAAAACCTCACCACGAGCACCTGTTCCTCTACCATCTACAGACGCAACAATATACCCCTGTTGAGCAAATGCATAATACCAGTCAACTCCAAACCTATCCAAAACTTGTTGGGAATTAGGACCAGAGTATTGCACCATCACTAATGGATACTTCTGTGAACTATTAAATGAAGTTGGTTTTATCATCCAACCATTTAGTTGAGTTATTCCATCAGCTGCGGTTACTTTTATAAATTCTTTTTGTGGAAACTGAGCTTGCGTTACTTTTTGAGCAACTGCATGATTGTCTTGAAGTGTTCGCAGAACCCTTCCATTTGAATCATGAAGTGCTACTATTGTTGGAGTAGTTGAATTGCTCCAATTGCTAATAAAATACTTGCCGTTTTCACTAAAAGTTGCCGAATTAAATCCTGCATTTGAAGAAAGCTTCGTTATTACCCCTTTATCAATTGTAATTTTATAAATATTCCTTTGTAAAGGAGTTTCATCAGCAGCTTGATAAAACACAGTTCCACTAGTACCATCAACAGCTAACAAACCAGTCACATCATAATTGCCACTTGTCAGTTGTTTTTGAAGTGCACCTGAATTACCATATAGATAGATATGACTGAAGCCATCCTTTTCGGAGATGTATGTGAATTGATTATGTGAAAAATGAATTGACTTCAAAAAATCAGAATCTATGTAATATTTATTCTCATCGCGCAGTATTAATTTAGCAACTGTAGAGCGTGGATTGACGAAATACATCTCAAATCTATTCTGATTTCTATTGAGAGTCATAACTGCCAACTGTGAAGGATCAGCTGTGAATGATATTCGTGGTATATATCCATCGTCATCTAATGGCACATCCATCCTTCTAGTTGTTTGCGCATCAATATCATATATATAAGTAGCAACTGTTGAGTTCTTCTCTCCTGCTTTTGGGTATTTATATGAATATGATTCCGGATATAAACTACTGTTGAATAATTGAAATGAGAACTCTTTCACATCAGATTCATTTGTTTTTACAAATGCAAGGAGACTATTATCTGGAGAAAACTCCATTAATTTAGTTACCCCAAACTCCTCTTCATAAACCCAATCTGTTA
>DATERO010000356.1:0-14231 GCA_035271465.1 Dysgonamonadaceae bacterium
GGAAAAATAAAGATTCAAAACTAAAAATGCAGATTGAAAAACTCAGAAATAACTGATTCTTTAAAACATTCGAATCTTACAAAGGTCTCTAAGTAAGTATAAACACTTGATTTACTAAGCCAAAAATTATATCTGCCTTTATGCTTTTAATAGGAATGAAAAATTATTAAAAGCGTAAAGGCAGATTTATATACAAGTGGTTTTTCTCGTCACTCATTCAAGTGTTCTGGAGCATAACGTAATCACATCATTTTGAATATGAGACTTAAACTAATTGATCACTTTATAACCTCGCCAACCATAATAGCCACAAACTATAAAGCATAGTAAAGGGATAATATATGCAACGTGATAAATATTTTCATATAAATCCATCAAATGACCTGTTAAAGACGGTAGAAATACATTACCAACAATAGCCATTACCAAGAATGCAGAACCACTTTTTGTTTTGCTTCCTAACCCTTCAAGTGCAAGAGAAAACTGAGTAGGGTACATTATAGACATAAAGAAAGATACCCCAATCATTGCATAGACACCTATCATACCACCAAAAGTGATGATAACTCCACACAAAATAATATTAACAATAGCGTATACAACTAACATGTTTTGAGGTTTGTATTTTGACATCAACATGGTGCCAATCCATCTACCAAGCAAAAATGCCAACATGTAAAACCCAAAATAGGTGGTAGCTACTCCCTCAGATATTCCAACATATTTACAACAATAGATCAGGAACATTGCATTTATAGCAGTTTGACCACCATTATAAAAGAATTGAGCAATTACTCCCCAGCGCAAATGAGAGCGTTTAAGCACTCCAAAGTCTATTAGTTTTTCTCCTTCTATATCTCCTTCCTCATGATCTCCTTCTTTGATTTTTGGTAGATGTGAGAAAATAAATATGATAGCAATTATAATTAATACTCCTGAAAGAATAAGATATGGAAGTTTCATTGCATTTATCTCAAACTGAACAAAACCAGCCCATCCGCCAGGATAATCAGAAGGAATAGTTGCTTGTGTAAAGTCATCTCCACTAAGAATCAATTTACTTAAAAACATAGCGGCAACAAATGCACCTAACCCATTAAAAGATTGTGCAAGGTTAAGTCTTTGAGGTGCTGTTTTTGCACTTCCCAAAACTGTAACATACGGGTTTGCAGCTGTTTCCAAAAAACACATACCAGTTGCGATGATAAAAAAGATTATCAAATATGCCCAATATGCTTGAAAAATAGTTGCCGGAAAAAACAGAAGACCTCCCATTGCAGCAATTAATAAACCAACTACTATACCCGCTTTATAGCTAAAGCGTTTCATAAACATGGCAATAGGAATCGGGAAAATAAAATAAGCCATCCAATAGGAGGCTTCGGTGAGCGATGCTTCGAAAGCTGAAAGTTCAAATGTTTTCATCAATTGCCTAATCATAGTTGGCAAAAGGTTGCTACTGATAGCCCAAATAAAAAACAAGCTGAAGATTAAAATCAGCGATGTTGTGTACTTATTTTTAATTGTATTCATAAATATTGTTTTATTCTGACATGTTTTTGATATATGGCAAATCAATGAGATTCTCAAATTGATAAAACCTTTGAGCATTTAAACCTAAAAATAATCTTTTTTCCTCTTCTGTTAACAAACTTGATTTGATGATAAAATCATAAGACATTCGATAAGTAATTGCAGTAATAGTTCGCGGATAATCCGAACCCCACATTAATTTTTCTATCCCAACAAGAGATGCAGCTTCTTTAATTGCCCAAACTGCTCCTTTAAATGGATAGAACTCATCATTGAACAACCACGTTATTCCTCCCGACTCTATCATTACATTTTTATTTCGAGCCAGTTTCACTTGTTTTTGCCAATTAGGACGAGTCACCATTGCAAAATGTCCAATTGCTATTTTCAATTCAGGGCATTCAGCAATTACCTCTTCCATTTCCTCAACTTGGGTATCTCCATCTGCTAAATCAATGGAAAGCAAAATGCCTTTTGATTCCATAATTTTAAATAGCTTCATCATTTTATCTGTTGTAAGATAAATTCTTCTATTAGGAAGAATCAGACGCTGAGCTGGAATTTTTAAAGCATTGAAACCTTGTGTTATTAACTCTTTGGCATGTTCTAAATAATTATCTTCTCGTGCATCAAACATACCGCAACATAAAAAACGATTTGGATATTTGCTTTGAACTTCCCATAAATATTCATTTTGAAGTCCATCAATATACTCTTGTGTTACAACTGCTGCAGATACTTGTGCATAGTCCATATTTGACAGAAATATCTCTGCAGTATTTTTGCCATCAATCATATATGGTGGAAGCATCTGTCTTACCTCACCCATAAATAATGATTTCCCATTATCCAATGTTTTTATTTCCTGACCATTCACTTCCGTATTTTGACGAAGCCAAAGATGAGCATGCGCATCAATTATCGTATAATTCATATTTTTCTAAAATTTAATAAGCATCCTGAAAACCTTGCCTGGATCTTGAGCCCATTTCTCTAATGCGAATTGAGCTTCTTCAGGTTTATACACACCCGTGATTAATTCTTCTACGGGGCATGTTCCACGTTTAAGATATTCCATGACAGCTCGAAAATCTTCAGGCATAGCATTTCTGGAACCTTTAATATCTATTTCTTTCTGAACAAAAAGTTTCGTTTCAAACTCTATATTTGTTTTTGCATAACCTATACAAACCACTCGTCCCGTAAAAGCAACTTCTTTAACCGCTGTTTGATACGTGATGTCACTTCCTACAGCTTCTACAACCACATCTGGTCCTGCATTATTTGTGATTTCTTGTAATCTTAGATGTACATCTTCTGTCTTTGAGTTGATTGTATGAAGAGCTCCTAATCTCTGTGCTAAAAATAACTTATTATCATCTATATCCATTGCTATAACTTTTGCTCCGCGCAAAGAAGCTCGTATTATTGCTCCAAGACCTATCATGCCACAGCCTATAACCAAAACAGCATCTGTATCTGTTGTTTCTGCCCTGCTAACTGCGTGAAAACCAACACTCATTGGTTCTACCAATGCAAAGTCTTTTGAGCTTATCTTCTCGTCCACAATCACTTTTTGCCAAGGAACCGAAATATACTCACTCATTGCACCATCACGTTGCACACCAAAAGTTTCGTTATACTGACATGCATTAAACCTTCCATTTCGACACGAAGGGCAATTCCCACAATTGGTATATGGATTTACAGTGCAAGTCATACCAGGTTTAATATGGTTAGAGACATTTTCTCCAACTGCGTCAACTATTGCTCCTATTTCATGACCTGGAATGACAGGAAGTTGAACCATTGGGTTTTTTCCTAAAAACGTATTTAAATCCGAACCGCAAAAACCGACATATTTTATTTTAATAAGAACTTCCCCGTCTCCAATTTCCGGTTTATTTTTTTCAATAACTTCGGCTTGTCCTTCTCTTGATATCACTATTGCCTTCATATTATTTTTTAGTTTAGCTATTTAACCATGTATCACGAAATCGGGGAGCTAATATCTCTTGTACTTTTTGCAATAAATGTTCATCAATAGGTTCCTTTGCCCATTTAACATTCTGAAGAACTGCTTCTGAACGAGATGTGCTAAATAGTGTAGTAGCTATTCGAGGATTAGAGATTGAATATTTTATTGCTAATTGTTCTATTGATTTACCTTCAGATTTACAATATTGAACTGCCTTTTTAGATAGCTCTTGAAGTGGCTTAGGTGCAGGATGCCAGCTTGGCGCTCCTCGCTCTGTCAACAGTCCCATTGAGAAAGGAGATGCATTGATCACTCCAATTTCTTTATTTTCGAAATATTCAAGATAATCTACCAAAGCATCATCAGTAAGACAGTAATGACAGAATGATAAAATCGTATCAACCATTCCTGAAGGAACATTATCTATTACATATTTGAAATGCTTAAGAGTCAGATTTGTTAAACCTATATGCTTAACAACACCTTTCTCTTTTAACTCAACAAGAGCAGGTAAAGTCTCATTAATAATTAGGTCTAAATCTGCAAACTCAATATCATGAACATTAATAAGATCGATATAATCTATATTCAAGCGATCCATACTTTCATAAACGCTTTCCTTGCTTTTTTTTGCAGAGTAATCCCAATGATTTTCTCCATCTTTCCCATATCGACCAACTTTAGTTGAAAGATAGTATCTATTTCGATCAATCTCATTTAATGCTTTCCCCAATACATTTTCAGCTTTAAGGTATCCATAGTAAGGAGAAACATCAATAAAATTAATCCCATTATCAACTGCTGTATGCACAGCTTTTATTCCTTCTTTCTCATTAATTGGATGAAAAACTCCACCAAGGGATGATGCGCCGAAAGATAAGCTGGATACTTTCATCCCCGTTTTTCCTAATTCTCTATATTCCATTATTTATTATTTAAAAGGTATAAGACTGCCATGTAAAACAGTCGGTTGTTTATTCTCAGGAGTTACTGTTACTTTAAAAATATAATCGACACCTACGTCGAAGAGCTTTCCACAAGTAAGTTCAACTGTTGTCTTTTCATAAGGCTTTAGAGCTGGAACTGTTCCGATTGCAAGATCAATTTCACGGTTATCTTTGAAATAGGCAACTTGCAGCTTTGCAGCTCCTGATGAAACCTGACCAAAATTTTCGACCTCAACATCTAATTTAAAACCAGTCTGGGTGGAGGTGATATTAGGTAATAGCAGTGAAAGAATTGGCTCGATATAAACCACTCCTGGAAGTCGAGCATATCCAAAAAGAAGCTCTCCAGTATTTGTTTCACCAAGCATTTTTGCAGCAAATTCATCAGCTGGAAACTGAATGTTTGTTGCATCAAATGTAACAATTAAATCATCTCCCATTTTTTCAGTTTTAAGAACCTTACCTCCTTTACCGTAATTTACTGCTTCAGGCTCTCCAAACTGCAATGAATTAATATTAATATCGGATTGTGGATTAAAATCAGGTTCTGCATCAATCTTAACACGAATCGTTTCTGTATCAAGTGAAATGGGGTCATTATTAAGAATAGTAAGCAAACGACCTACTGCAATAGGGATACCGATATTCTTTGAACTATGATTATCGTTAGCTCTATCATCTACTTTTTCAACATCAATAACTGCAAAATTCCCTTGTGTGGCTCGTCCGTAATAGTCTTGTAGAATTTTCAGTCGTTCATATTTCCACCAACCTTCAACCGTTCCATCCTGATGTACAGAGACACCCGGTAAATATGCTTCACCAGATTCAATTCTCCAGTTTACACCATCTTTCGAACGACCATAAACAGCAATACGACCATACCAATCGTTCACAATCAAATTGTACTGTACATAATCACGCCATACTACAGGATCTTCGAATCTTCCAGGTCTTTGAGGATATGCTCGCAGCGGAATGATCTCTCCATGCTGATCAAGTCTTGTCCCAGTAACCTGATTATAAGATGATACTCCAGTTTCACTGATCCATTGACCGCCTCCACGACATATCATTAAATATGAACCATCTTCTCGTTGTGCAAAAGTAAAGTTTGAAGTGCCTTCTATTAAACGTCGATCACGGTTTAACAATTCGAACTTTCCGTATGTCCAAGGACCATTTGGAGTGTCAGCAATATAGTTTCCATCAATAACATATAAAACATAGCGACCATCCTTGAGCTTGAAAACTTCAGGGTTATGACCTTTCCCTATCGTATCTTTTATAACAAACGGTCCGAAAGAATTATCAGAAACAGCATGAAAGACAATAGACTCAGGCCATGTTTCATGACCTTGTGGTGAACTTTCAAGCCAACCACACACATACATGTTGTACTTCCCATCATCTCCCTGTATAATATTTCCGCCCCAAAAAGACCATTTATTATTTTCAATTCCATTATCTGTATACCGTGGAATTACTGTTGAATCTCCCCATGTATCACTGTTAAGCTGTCCTAAATTGGGCATTAGCAGAAACCTATCCATAAAACGACCTCCATAAACTAATTTTTCCACTCTTCTGGTCTTGGACGTTCTGTCGTTTGTCCACTAGTTTTGAAAGTGAATACAAAAGAAGCAATTAGGAATAAGAGTAAAAGTTTCAGTTTCATATTATTGATATTGATATCTAAAAAGTGAATTAACGCCAGATAAGTGTTGTTTCCTGAATAAATTGAGGAAGTTTAATTTTCAATTAAAAACTATACTACGAAGCAAAATTGACTTCAAGTAATTTCACAAATTCTAATCTAATAATATAATATTTCATCTTCTAATAATAATCACAAATATAAATTAACATTCTCAATACCTTATTATAATATAACGATATGGAATAAGATAAGATCGATTTAATCTATATCAGCTAAACACTTTTAAAAAAACTCAAAGGATCATCTTTTGAGTTTACAAGTTTAAACATTATATTTATATATATCAAAACTATGAAATAATTATGTCTAAATTAATAGATGAGTTACACTTACTATTACTAAATGGAGGATTGGCTATTCATAACGCTGATTGGAACTGGAAGAATGTTTGCAGCCCTTTCAATAGATTGTATTTCATTTATAAAAATGAATAATTGACATCAATATTTTAAATTAAGGAGTGTCTAAAATGAGTTTATTTATGTATGTTTGTTTTTCGATATATTTTAAATATTAACAACTATGTATGATAATCTCCAACAAGCCTTCATTGCCATTTCAGAAGGAAACGAGGTTTATTTAAATCCCAAAATGGCCAATCGCCATGGATTAATAACGGGTGCTACTGGTACTGGTAAAACTGTTACTTTGCAAAATCTCACAGAAACCTTTAGCGATATGGGTGTACCTGTGTTTGTTGCTGACATTAAAGGCGATTTCTCAGGTATTGCCAAATCAGGAGGAAACAAAAACAGTGTAACAAAACGTGTTGAGAAATATGGATTGACTGAAAAAGGTTTTGATTATAAAGCCTATCCTGTGCAGTTTTGGGATGTATTTGGTGAGCAAGGTCACCCAGTGCGCACCACTATTACTGAAATGGGCCCACTATTATTGGAAAGACTTTTAAACCTGAACGATACACAAAGTGCAATTCTCTCGATGGTGTTTAAAATTGCTGACGATAACAATCTTTTGCTTATAGACCTTAAAGATCTTCAAAAGATGGTGGAATTTGTAGGAAACAACCGTGCGGAATTCATCACTAAATACGGCAATATATCTCCCGCCAGCATTGGCGCTATTCAACGTTCATTGTTGAGACTTGAAAATGAAGGTGCAACACACTTCTTTGGCGAACCTGAGTTAGTTATAGATGATTTTATACAAACGCTTCAAGGTAAAGGTGTGGTAAATATATTGGCAGCTGATAAATTAATGCTTTCTCCTCGTATCTATACAACATTCCTGCTGTGGTTACTTTCAGATCTGTATGAGAACCTCCCCGAAGTAGGCGATCGTGATAAACCAAAACTAGTTTTCTTTTTTGATGAAGCCCATCTTCTATTTAGCGATATGCCACGTCATCTGTTGGAGAAAGTAGAGCAAATTGTGCGATTAATTCGCTCAAAAGGTGTTGGCATATATTTCTGCACGCAAAATCCCGCTGATATCCCTCAAAACATTTTAGGGCAACTGGGTAATCGTGTACAACATGCACTGCGTGCTTACACTCCCAATGATCAAAAAGCAGTAAGAGTAGCAGCCCAAACATTCAGAGCCAATCCCAAGTATGATACCGAAACAGCAATAACTCAACTCGAAACAGGTGAAGCACTCGTATCTTTCCTTGACGAAAAAGGTGCACCTCAAATGGTTGAAAGAGCATATATTCTGCCTCCACAAGGTCAAATTGGACCTATCGCAAAAGAAGAGCGAAGTCAACTCGTTCGTCGATCTCTTATATATGGTGTATATGAAAAATTGATTGACAGAGAGTCGGCTTACGAAATACTTTCTCAGCGTCAAGAGTTACTGCATATAGAGCAACAAAAGGCTGCTGAAGAAAAAAAAGCTATAGCAAAACGTCGAGAATTGGAAAAAGCCCAGCGAGAAGCTGAACGAACTGAGCGTGCAGAACAACGCGCACGAAAGGCACAAGGTGGTGGATTGTTGGATGATCTAATTAAGCAAGTAGGGAGAAGCACTTCTAGACAAATTAGTAATCAAGTGGGAAGAACCATAACGCGAACTATATTTGGGACTTTCTTTGGAAAGAAATGAAGGATGGGTTTGAGTTATGAGGTGTGGCGAACGCTGTTGTATTGAAAAACTCTGCAAAAATTCAATCCTTGCACGAGTCGAATGTAGAGCCGTAATATTTTATTTCTAAAGCACTTAAAACCTCTGAGTTGTAACACTTATATTTACGTATTGAGCAAGCGTCATACAATTTCAAATTATTTTTTGCTATGGACCATAATAAATTCACATTCAACGAAGTGTGTTAATCAACCGAGTAAGCATATTATTGTCACACACCACACAACACATAACAAAATCCGCTCTTTAATTCAAACTTGGATCGTTGAATGTATCACTTTGACGAATATCACCTGTTTGAAATCCTTTATTGAACCAATACATCCGTTGTGCTGAAGTACCATGCGTGAAAGTTTCTGGCACGGTAAACCCTTGAGCTTGCTTCTGAAGTTGATCATCACCAATAGCTTCTGCAGCCTGAATGGCTGACTCTAAATCTCCAGGTTCTAACATTATAATTCCCATTTTCTGTGCTTGATGTGCCCACAAGCCTGCAAAGAAATCAGCTTGTAATTCTAACTTAACATTCAGTTCATTATATTCGGTCTCGCTAACCTGCCCACGATATTGATTCATTTGATCGATAATCCCCATCAACTTTTGAACATGATGCCCTACTTCGTGCGCTGTAACATATGCCATTGCTAAATCACCAGGAGCTTTAAACCTTTGAGAAAGCACATGAAAAAAAGACAAATCGATATATACTTTCTCATCTAGCTGACAATAGAAAGGCCCTGTTTCGGCCGATGCACCACCACACTCAGAACGTGTTTGGTCTGTGAAAGTAACAAACACGGGTTTACGATACTCTTTTCCTAGTTGCTGTCTGAATATTTCTGTCCAGACATCATTGGCGCTATTAAACACACCCAATGAAAAAACTTTTAGATCTTCGTTTTCAACAGCTCTAGTTTCATCGTAAACCTCAGTCTCTGGGCTAGTTGCAGAACCAGCCACATCTAAAAGATCGATTGGGTTTTGACCCAATAATAACGCAACAACTACTATTATCAACCCTCCAACACCACCAATGGCTCCACGTTTCATGCCCTTCCCGCGTCGATCCTCATACTGATCCTGACTATCATTTCTCTTTATCCACTTCATGCTGCCTGAGTTTAGTTAATCCTAACAAGTATGCGAAATAGCATACTGTTATTTAACAATATGAACAAATATTTGTTTATGAGAAACTGTTTAGAATTTGCTATTTTGCTTTTTGAATCCACGGATGCAACAAATCCTTTTCCATTCCTAAATCTCTGGCTTTTTCAAAGTCACTTTGTGCAGCCATTTTATCAAACTGTTTCAATCGCATTTGCCCTCTTAAGAAATAGTACATTGGATTATCAAATTCTATAGAAGCAACAGTTTGCAGGTCGGCTGAAAGCTTAGATAACTGATTTAAATGAAGATAGCACTCAGCACGTTTCAAGTAGAGATTTGTCATATCGGGATAAGAATTTAATATAATGTTATATGTTTTTTCAGCCTCTTCCCAATTTCCATCTAAGCGATAAATCAATGCTTTTCCCATTAACCCATAAGGCGACAAATCGCCGTTCTCTTCAGCAATTGCAAAATCTTTTTCAGCTCCAGTTCTATCTTTAACATCTAGCTTGAGAACACCTCGATTATAAAGAGCCTCAATATCCAGAGAATCCACACTAAGAATGGCATTATAGTCAGCTTTGGCCTCATCCCATCTTTCCATATCTTTTAAAAGTGCTGCACGTTGATGCAAAATAAAAACGGACTTTGGATGTTTACTCAAAGCTGAAGTTAATGACATGTATGCCGCATCATATTTACCCAAATGTTGTTGTATAGTTCCCAAACTTGTCATTAGCCATGTGTTGTTCTCATTGTCGGGGTCATTCATGATAGCTTGATTGAGTGCATACTCGGCACTATCCAGCATATTTAACTCCATGTAGTCCGCTGATTTGGTTACCCATTGAGTATATGACTTTGGCTTGAGAGCTTGTGCAAAACCTACCAATGTAAAACTCAAAGCAAATAGCAATGTGACAATTTTGTATTTCATATTTATTTGTTTTTATTAGATCTTTATGTCTACAACAGTAGAGATCTTTTTACCTTACCCTGTTAATAAACAAAAGCAACCATAAGATGGTTGCTTTTTTCTTGTATATATTTCTAATTGAGTTCCATTTCTTCTATCAGATGCGTTGCACCGGCATATTTGTCAATGATAAACAATACATAGCGAATATCCACAATGATGCTTCGTTGATAATCGGGCAAAAACTGAATGTCTCCTCCTACTCCTTCCCAATTACGATCAAAATTGATACCAATCAACTCACCATCACCATTCATTACAGGACTTCCGGAATTACCACCAGTTGTATGCGTGCTTGCTGCAAAATTGACAGGCATTTGTCCGTTTGCTAATTGATATGGTCCAAAATCTTTTGCTTGGTATAGCTCTTTCAGCTTGTCGGGTACAACAAATTCCCAATTGTCTGGATCTTCTTTTTCCATTATTCCGTCCATCGTGGTTTGATAACCATACTGAACGCAATCTCTTGCCTCATATCCTTTCACTTGTCCATAGCTCAATCGCAATGTTAAGTTTGCATCTGGAAAGTAAGTATATGGACCATCCATTTCTAACATGCCTTGCAGAAATACTTTGCGTGTTTGATCAAATTTATTATCATAAGTACTTAGAGCTTCTCTTAATTGTAAGGATTCTTTTTTAACTGATTGTGCGAAATTAATCATTGGGTCATTGTTCAACTCATCTACTGTATGGTTTCCTGAAATAAAATCATTCATATTTTCCTCACTCCCAAAAATAGAGTTGTCGATGAGATAATCTACATATGCAGCTACATCACCCTCAAAATCGTTATCAATTGCACGAAGTGCATCAGGTATATTTTCGTGTGGCACAAATTCTAAGTACTCTTCTAGCATTACTTTGGCTATCTTACTATCTACTGCACTATTATAATCCTTATCAGCAAACTTTCGATAATCGGCCATCAACTGAAACATATATCTATCTTTAGAAAGCGAATTATTATCACTAAGAGCTATTGTTAACGAATCGACAGTGTTGAGCGGGATTGCAGAAAATTCAATTCCACGCAAAATACCCTCATCCAACATCCAACTTCTATAGCGCAAATCTGCACGTTCTTCAACAATATCCTCAATTGTTCTTAAGGCTTCAATATATTCAGGTTTATTATTTTCTATAGCCCACTCTAAAAGTCTTTCCTGCTGTTCTTTTTTTAGTGCTTCAAAATCGCGCATACCAATTGCCCAACTTGTTCCAATTGCATTTTTATATGCATTGGTAGAACCTGAGTACTTAGATGCATACTGTATATTTACTTCAGGGTCGTTCAGCATTTCTTCTAACATGGCTCGTTGACGAACGTCACGCATATGTATTCGTACTTCATTATCAATATCACGACGCTCTTTCACTTCCCAAGAAGTGTAAAATTTATTTGTTGTTCCTGGAAAGCCTAATAGCATTGCAAAATCATTTTCCTCAACTCCTTTTGTTGAAATTGTTAGCCATCGTTTTGATCTTAAGGGTATATTGTCTTCTGAGTATTCGGCAGGATTACCCTCTTTGTCTGCATAAATACGAAAAAGAGAAAAATCTCCTGTGTGACGCGGCCATGTCCAATTATCTGTATCTGCTCCAAACTTCCCAATCGAGCTGGGCGGAGTACCTACTAAACGAATGTCTGAATAAATCTTTTTTATGAACATATAATATTGATTTCCGTCGTAGAATGGTTTTATCTCTACATCAAAACCTTTGTTCTTTTTGAGATATTCAACTCCAACTAAATCGCGTGCCAGATTATTTAAATAACTTGGAGAGAGAAAAAACACACCATCAGTATCTTTTTCTTTATCCTCTTCAAGACACTTTTTCACAAAATCAGTAACATCCTCTATTTTTTCTATGAAAGTTACTGTTAATCCAGGATTGGGTAACTCTTCGGAGTGAGATGATGCCCAAAAGCCATCCTCCAAGTAATTGTTATCTAACGTAGAGTGGCTCTGTATTTGTCCATATCCACAGTGATGATTGGTAAGCACTAAGCCTTGCGATGAAACAACCTCGCCTGTACAACCTCTACCGAATTGAACTACTGCATCTTTAAGCGAGCTTCCTTTTGGATTATAAATATCAGCATCCTGAAGCTTTAATCCAAGGGAGTGCATCTCTGCAAGTTTTTGTTGTTTCAATAGATGCAACAACCACATTCCTTCATCGGCATAAGCCACTGATGAAATTATTGATATTAATAATGTGAATAATAGTTTCTTCATTCTATAGTTTGTTTTAGCGTTATTTTGAAAACATAAAGATAGGAATTATTTTTTTACAGATTTGATTGATTTAGAATTAAGCAGTAGATGTATAGATGTATTTCAGATTAACAACTTAGCATCTAAAAAGATTGTTTGTATAAAGAAGGAATTCTGTAATACTATAAATATAGTTTTGGACATTTAAGTTTGCATCTTTAAAATCTAACTCTCAACTTTAATTAGTAAGAGTTTTCACAAAACTTCAAATAAAAGACACACTAAAGATGTTTGTTGAATCTCTTTACATTTGTTTGATTTAAAACTTACCATCTGAGAAATGTTTAATATATTTGAAAAATAAAGAGGAGGTAAGCAATTGTTACTAACTGTTGATGAATTGAAAACTATTCTCATAAAATAATATTCGAAATTTGGACTAATATAAATCAAACTACAATCCAAACAATTGAACGAAGCTAACACATAAAAATAATTTTATAAAAATGCGGAAAATAACAGTTATACGTCCTTACGAATGGTATCATCAATCGTATATCGACATCTATATTGATGATAAAGAAGTTGAAAAGATGGGTAGTGGAAAAACTATGAACTTTGAAGTAACGCATGGCACACACAAAATTGCAATAAAGAAAAATCTTGTGGGCTTTAGCAAACCAATTATATTGGACTTGAATGAAGATAAAGTAATTAAGGTGTTCAGCTTTAAATATGGATGGTTGATTGGACCTCTCTTCTTTCTTGTTTTGTTCGGAATTTATTATGTATCAATAGGTCTTTTGGGTTTAGAGAGATTCTTTCTTGGCGAAGTTTTAGCTTTTGCAATTGTGATTGCTCTTTTTCTCTTCTTTTATTCCAGATTTTATTTCTACAAAATAGAAGAGGTAGAGGATGACACAGAATTTGCAAAAGAATGCGTGAAAGCAACTCAGGATAGTTGAGGCCTCGATTAAACATCACCGGAGTCATCACACAACATTATCGTTCGAAGCATTTTAAAACCATTAAAACATCTATATCACTATGACAATAATCACCATAACACGACCTTATCAATGGACCAATCAAGCATTAAGCATCAATGTATATATTGATGATGTGCTTAGTGGAGAAGTTGTAGTTGGGGAAACAAAAGACTTTGAGGTTAAGCCCGGTAAGCACACAGTGTATGTGAAAAATAAATGGGGTGGAAGCCTGCCCGTTGAAGTCTTTGTAGATAGAAATGAAACCAAAGCTTTGAGGTTATCAAGTTTTAAATATTTAGTACTGTTGTCTCCTCTTATTATTAGTGCTGTATTTATCATCTACTTTTCGATAAAATCTCTCTTTAATCTTGAGCAAGATATAATGATTGACTCGCTAATTATGTTGCTTTTTTTTGTAATTGTCTTCTTTGGGTTTGCTAAGAATCATTATTGGCGGTTGGAAGAGGTGGACATAAATAAAGATGCCTTGAATATTGAAAAAGCAAGATAACAAGTGAATAGATCTTTATCAAAACATTTATTGAAACTAGGTTGTTTTACCTTTAATAATCAATTCTGAAACAAATGGAAAAACAGACACAACCTTCATCAAGCTTCACAAACAAAGTATGGACCACCGTTGGCATAAC
>DATERO010000357.1:0-3557 GCA_035271465.1 Dysgonamonadaceae bacterium
TAATTAATTAATGATATCTCACATAAATTAGGGTAAAGTTTAATTACTTCTTGATTGAGCTTTTGACAAACTATTTGATTTTAAACACATATTACTTGCATTAAGGTGTTTAATGATTACAACTCTGCAGCTACGGAACACCAAACATCTCATTTTAAAAGCTTGTGCATATTCAAAATTTTAAAACATGCCTTCAAATGGTCTTCTTATCATCTATGAAGATGAAAAGATGCTTTTGTTGCCGAAATTATAACATTGTAAAATAAATACATGCAATATTTTAAATAAATGGACAACTAGATAATTCAAATGATGTAAAACTCAGTTAAAAATGTATTTACGCATGCAAAAGAATGCCCTTCTATAGTTTTTCATGAAATAAATTGTGATTGAAGAGTCAAAAATAAGGATGCTGCTGAATAAATTGAGTTTTATGATCAGAAATCTTATAATTTAAAAAGAAAATCTCGATTTTCTTTTTAGCGGATAGTTTTCTGAGAAGAAAACCATGATTGATATTATAAAATTCAAAATTTAGCAGAGACCATTGCTAATGATAAATCAACGAATAAAAATTAGATAAGAAAATAACGATTATCGATACTAAAAAGATGAATATTGTATCAAATGAGAGTAATAAGAGCAAATGATAGGAGCTAAAGATATCTTTTCTTTAAACAATGCAGTCATTGCATAGAGTTATAGATGAATTTATTCGTAGAAATTAAGAATAACATGCAAAATAGATGAAATCTTAGAATAGAACGAGGTGAGCGTAATTGATAAGATGAAAATATAGGGGGGAGGTTTTTGTGCGATTAATAGGGTAATGTTGTAATTGAGATTAAAGAAGTATTTGAAGTTTTGCTATATATAGTCTAAGATAAAGTACTATCGCGACTGTCGTTTATTGATGGTAAGTATCACTATCAACATGTGTCTCTAACCCCTCAGAGAGGTTAATTTTGTGAAGGTTGAAGCTAAAGCGTTTTATTAAATTTAATTCATTTACAAAAATACAAACTGTGTAGTGTATGAGAATCTAGGGTAAATTAAATCGAAGATTCAACGCCAATCCATCGGCCCACACGTGATTGTCTCCAATGAAATTAAATGCTGGTTTATAGTCTAATCCTATAGTGAAGGGTGCTTGGAGGAATGTGTACTCCAATCCTATAATCAAGTCGAGACCAACAATTGTTGAGGCATCATCATCATCATCCCACTCGTAGTCGTCGAAAATACCAATGTGACCACCTACTCCTAAGTAGTATTCAAAACCTTGTGCATTGGGCAATTGATATTGCCATTCATAGAGGCCTGTTATTATTACCCCATCCCAACGGAAGTTTAAAATACCTTCAACGGCATTGTTTCGGTTCACAAAATGTTTTACGGTGAGCCCATTGAAAAAGCCAACACGAGCTCCAATTCCAGTTTTGTAATTTTGTGCTTTAAGGGTTGAAGCGATTGCGACTAGTGTGGCTACAATAAATAATTTTCTTAGTTTCATAAGTCAAAGTTTTGGTTGCTGGAAAAATGGTGTGATTGTTTACGCAATAAACAATGATTGGTTTAGTATTGTTTTTTTTAAAGTTATATACTTAAATATCAATTTCGTTATTCAACCTTATGAAGCGCTCCAATAAATAGATTAAACTGCTGAAAGTTTCGAGTTTGTTCTATTCGTATTTTACACAGCGACACTACTATTAACATCAAACAAAAACCGCCCCCTATAATTAAAATAGGGTGCGGTCATCATGAAAGTAATATTACTAAAGCATCGTTTAGTTTATATTAAATCTTAAATTCAGTGCTAACCCATCGGCCCAAATATGATTATCACCAATGAAGTTGAATGCTGGCTTATAGTCTAATCCAATGGTGAATGGAGCAGTGGGGAATGTATATTCAGCACCTACAACCACATCGGCACCAACAATAGTTGAGGCGCTGTGATCCCATTTATATTTATCAAAAAATCCAATGTGAGCTCCAACACCTAAATAATAATCAAAACCTGGTGCATTGGGGATTGGGTTTTGCCACTCATATAGTCCAGTAACAACGGCACCTCCCCAACGGAAGTTTAATATTCCCTCTATGGCATTGTTGGGATTTACAAAGTGTTTTACAGTTAGTCCATTAAAGAAGCCAACGCGAGCTCCAACTCCTGTTCTATAATTCTGAGCGCTGATAGTTGCTGTTGAAGTAATTGCAAGCAATAAAGCTGCGATAAAAAATGTTCTGATATTCATATTTATAAAAAATTTATTTAACACTCAATACTTTTCTTTTGAGTTGTTGTGTCAATTGCAATATTAACAAGTGATTGTTGAAAATGTTTTACTTTTTATGGAAAAGAAGAGAGGTTTAGTCTTTTTGGTTTTGTAAATTTTGATCCCTTAATCTTTCATATTATGGAGGGTGTCAGTAAATTTTCGTAGTTTTGTAACAATTAATTATATGTAAATGAGTGTAACTAGATTAAGATTATCAAAAAGAGTTGTAAAAACAATTTTCCCCCTAATACTTGGGATACTTGTTTTGTGGCTATTATATAAAGATACAAACTTGACCGATTTGTGGAATATTACCAAGTCGGCTAACTTTTACATTATTGCTTTCTCTCTTCTGTTTGGTTTGGCAGGTAATATATTCAGAGCTTTGCGTTGGGAGTTGACCATACAATCATTGGGGTATTATCCTAAACGAATGAGTTTGATATATGCTGTTATGGGTAACTATGCTGTAAATTTTGTATTACCTCGTGCAGGTGAAGTTTGGCGCTGTGGAGCTGTTACTAAATATGATAAAGTACCTTTTTCCACGACCTTTGGTACACTTTTGGTTGATCGCTTCTTTGATGTAGTAGCTATGGGATTTATCATAGTACTTTGTTTAGTGTTGGATTTTAATTTTTTTGCTTCATACTTACAAATGAATCCTACTGTGGGAGCGAGCGTTACTTCTACTTTTAGTTCAGTTTGGCTATATATATCTATTATAATGGTAGCTGCCGTTTTATATGTTCTTTTTAGATTCCTACCCAACATGTTTTTTATTAAAAAAGTAAAGCTCTTCTACTTAGGTATTAAAAGAGATATATTGATAGTCTGGAAAATGAAACAAAAAGGACTATTTGTTATATATACTTTTCTATGCTGGTTTGGTTATTATTTGTATTTTTACCTTTGCTTCTATGCATTTGGCTTCACTGAACATCTTGGTCCTGTAGCTGGATTACTTGTTTTCGCTATGAGCAGTTTGGGTGTGGCAGCTCCTACTCAAGGAGGAATTGGAGCCTGGCATTTTATGGTTATAACGTCACTATTAGTTTACGGAGTTTCGTACGAACAAGGAAGTGCATTTGCAGGAGCAATTTTTACTATTCAATCTTTATGGCTCATACTAATCGGATTATTTAGTATATTTGCTATTCAGTATATTAAGAGAGATAAAGTTGTAGCAGCAATTCATAAATCTGAAGAACGTTAGAAATCACACAATAAAACAATCAATATGTCAAAGTCAACAATTTTAGACCTTAAACC
>DATERO010000358.1:0-5539 GCA_035271465.1 Dysgonamonadaceae bacterium
TGTATTTTATACCCTTAACCATACCGGTGATGATTGCGGCGAGGACACACCTGTTCCCATACCGAACACAGAAGTTAAGCTCGTTTGCGCCGAAGATACTTGGTTGGAGACGACCCGGAAAAATAGGTATTGCCGGTTTTATTTTCCTCCTTAGCTCAGCGGTAGAGCATTCGGCTGTTAACCGAAGGGTCGCTGGTTCGAATCCAGCAGGGGGAGCCATCAAGCACTACTATTACATGTGATAATAGCAGTGCTTTTTTAATCCCTTGAGATAGCGTATCTCCGATTATTGTCCTAACAATACCACTTCATCAAAGAAGCTTAGTTTATTTTCACTGAATTGATGTGACACTATGATCATCGTTCTATCCGTGATTGAAAGAATCAGATCCTCAATGTTGTTTGCTGTTTCAACGTCAAGATTTGCCAGCAGTTCATTCAGTAGTAACACATCGGTATTACGCAGGAGTGCTCTCGCGAGACTTAGTCGTTTTTTCTCTCCGCCTGAAAGGTTGGATCCGTCTTCTTCGACCATTTGATCTAGGCTTCTTTACTAGCGAATTGCTTCAGATCCAGCTGCTCCAACAAAAGAATCAGTTTTTCGTCTGAAATGTCGTTGTACATGGTTAAATTGTTTCTGAGTGTATCCAGAAACATCTTAGTATCCTACCTGACGACAGTCATGCAAGCGAAGCTTTCGTCAAAGTTTTCCAAAGATTCTTGGTCGATAAGGATATCACCTGCGTTCACATCGTAGTACCGAAGCAGAAGATTTATAGCCGTTGTCTTACCCGAAACGCTGGTTCCTTTAATTAGATAGCGACCGTTTTTCTTTACCACAAAATTGAAGTTGCTCAGGATGGATCGCTGCCCGTCATAGGAGAATTCGACATTTTTGAAGACAATGGACTCGCGTAAGGAGGTGAGTTCCCTGGCAACCTCTTGGCTGAACGGTATCTTAACGAATTCCTGAAGGTCATTACAGGTCGGTTTGATCGAGAACAGCATACGCAGAATGCCCGAGAGAGAAATCATCGGGTACGATAGCTGATCAATCATGCCGATCGCTACGAAAAAGTTTCCTGCAGTGAAGTCACCGCTGAGTACCAACCATGTTGAAAACGCTAGGATGATAAAGTAGGACAAATACGAAATCAAGGTAGTCAACAGTTGAGCTATAGCTTCTAGCTTTTTGTCGGCAGAGAATTTTTCTGCAACGTATTGGTTGGAGTGATCGAAATGCTCCATGATTTTTTGCTCAAGGGAGTAGTTCTTGATTACTTCAAACCCGCTTAACCAGTCTGTGATCTTCGTAAGATTTGCTTCTACTGCTTTAAGATGATCGTTCTTTGCTTGTTGGAGACGTTTGGCGATCAATTTGGGAATATACAGTGGTGTTGTAAGTAGAGTGATCGTAACAATGGCGATACGATAATCCAGGAAAAAGAGAGCAATACTTACCAAGACAATCTTGGACAAGATGTCCCAGAATACCGGAAGTATTGTGAACCAGCGTTCCGTAATAGCATCGGCTTCACTCTAGTACTTGGAAATATATTCTCCTTGAGGAGTATCTTTAAAAGAAGGATAGCTCCGAGCAAGAATAGCGGCAAAGATATCTTGTTTCAGAATCTTTGTCGCGGATACTAAATAGCTAGCTGAGAGCCTTTTATAGAGATAGAAAAGCAAGACTTCTCCCAGGATGAAGAAAAAGAGAATAAGTGCATATTGGTAGGTTTGTCTTAACTCTCCTCTGATCGCATTATAAGGACATCGCCTTTGAAGAACTGCAGTATGACTGCAAGGATATTGGCAAGAAAGACACAAAAGATTGTACCAACAAATGGCGCACGATTCTGTACGTGGTATTTTTTCATTTTGACCTCCTAATTCGCAATGCGATAGAAGGATTGAGAATGTTTTCTTTCTATCGTTTAGAAAGATTTACGTAGCCGAACCATGTTTTTACCTCCGGTGCATACTTATGAAATTGTAGCACACGGATATCCTGTGATCAAACCTGTTCACTTTGTCTTTCCGAGGTAGTTGGACTTGATTTCCGTTTTTAATAGCTTGTATAAAAGTTTAGCAAATTCTCATACTATCTATCGGATAAATTGATAACAAAAATCAGATGATGTGTGTTGCAAATAATGCTATATAACTACCATAGGATTCCCGGACGGTCATGGGAAGACCCAATTCAAGTCCATCTTGTAAGATTTATAGATATCAAAAAATCCATTCAGGAAGGCTTTTTTAATATGATTATTAACCATTTCAATTGTGTTGTTATTCAAAAACATCTTTTGCTCTGTATGAGTAATCCAAAAGTGGAAACAACCTTTTGACGGACTAGTCATGATGCTGACTTAAGAAATTATCGAGTGCTTTATTTATTTCTTGATCGTGTCCAAACATCATATGTCCGCCATCAGGAAACGTAATAAGTGAAAGATTAGGGAAACGATGTTCTACATTTTTGACCTTCTCGTAAATTGCAACAGGGTCGTCTTCTGAATGTAGTATCAAGACTAGTACTTTTAATTCTTCAATTGGGTATTGATCAAAGTTCCTTTCCATATCGGGATTGGTTAGCTTGCCATCTAAGATTACTCCGGTTTTTCTTTCAGAGATTGGCTGAATGGTTTTTACGGTTGAGGCTGGCATACCCATTAAGGAAGGCATGAGGGGACTAATCAAATACATCGGATAATCTGACAACAGTGGCTCCGGAGGTGCTTGATATTCAAGATATGTTTCCGGTTTTTCATTGACCGGCATAGCCGAACAAAATAAAATCAAACCTTTGACCCGCTCCGGATAATCCAGAGCGAAACGAATGCCTGATGTACCTCCGGCAGAAGTTGCTAACACAAACACCTGCTTAATTTCTAGATAATCAAGTAGTTCATTGAACGCAGTGGCTTGTTCTGCGGGTGTTCCATTTCCCATGACCTCGGATCCAAGATAGCCGAAGCGTGATGGTGCAAGGATGCGGTTTTTAGATGCTCTATTTTTTACACTTTCATAGGCCTGATCATATCCGCCAAAAATACCATGAACCGATAGAATAACGTCCCCTTCGCCTTGATCAATATAAGTCATTGGTCCATAGGATAGGCTTGCCGTCTTTACTTCCAATGAATTTAGTTTTTCTTGAGCTTTGTGATATCCAATAATACAACGGATGCCTTGAATCAAGAAATAGATAACGATTAACATTATGAAAGCAAACAAGAACCATTTCATTTTCCAACCTTTAGCATTTCTATTTTTCTTTGTCAGTGTTGATAATCTCATATTTAACATTCCCCGAATTTGTGAAGCGTTTTAGTAAAACACTTCGAAATTATTCATTGCCGAATAGTTTTACAGAATATCTAGGATTTTTGCCACCAGATAGAAAAATTGATAATAGTCATCTTCGTTTACAAAATCAACATCCAAAAGTTCCTTAATAATGTGGCGATTCAAAAAAGCGGATTGAATACAGGCTAAAAGCATGAAAGCTTTCAGCTTTCTCATGTTCTCAGACTCTGTATCCGCAATGGCCTTGTAAATTGCTTTGTAGCTCACCGAAGAGTTGTTTTTAGGATTTGGTTGTGCCAGGTCGCCAAGGATAGAAATCTTTGAAACCTCTGGATGATCCGTTAAAAACGAAAAAACTCTAGTGATAAAAGCTGTCATTTCCGAAAAGTCATCGGTATGAAGATGTTTTTGAGGGTTCTCATTTTCCAGATCGGAAAAAGATTTCATGACTTGCGAGATGATTCTTTGTACGCAAATTTCAATGAGTTTTTGTTTGGTACCGAAATGATAATTAATGAGTCCGACCGAGATATCAGCATTTTTCGAAATATCTCTAATAGTGATATTTTCAACCAAACCGTCTGAACTTTGAATCAAATCAATCGTTGAATTAATTATATTTTCCTTGACGCTCAAGTTCCCTGAACTATTTTGGCTAGAATTAGTCATATATTTTCTGTGTCCCTCTATATCTTAAAAACTGAACATCGTTCAATTTGAATTATACTAAACGCTGTTCAATTTGTCTAGTGATAATTTGCTCATCAAGGTGTTGAAGACGATACTTTATTTGATAAACTATAGGATGCCAATTCATATCCGACGTTATTTATTCGAGAAAACGTATGACGACCGGAGAGTGAAGCCGAAATCAACAGATTATATCATTTGACAATTACCTAATAAAACGGATTAAAGAAAAAGTTAGAGTTTTAATAGCTGCTATGTTCCAATTTGTTTTCTTAGGCGAAATTCCGCAAAACAAGTTCTGTTAAGTAAAGATCTCTTTTTAATTTTTAACTTAACAGAACAAAATATTTTAAATAGAGGTTTAATAATGAGATAAATCTTTGTAATGATATTTTTGATTATTGCTATCTTATGTGGATTTTTATCTATATTAGTAAAGTCTACTACAATAGATTTTTCAACTTCAAATGATGGAAAATATACAGTGGAGTTTGTTGAAGTAGAATCAACAACTTTTTTTGGTCCACAGAAAATAGAAATAACATTTAAAAATTAAAATGAATTTGTAGACAAAAAAGAGACAACACTATTAACGATGGAAAAATGCTTGATAATGATAATTGGACTGTTTACTGGGAAGATATCTATGCAAAAGTAAGATTACATGGTGAAGAACAGGAAGATGAAATTATAAAATTTAATTATGAATAAAATTTTAGAGGTGTTAAATGTAATTAATGTTCAGTATAGGAGTAATTGCATGACAATAATATTCTTAAACCAACTAGGACAACGAAACTATTGGAAACACTGTCCTTTTTCTATGCCTGAAATATTCTGATATTGATAAGCTGTTGCAATGCATCGTAATACGTTGATTATTGAAATAAATTAAGAAAACGTGCTAAACTTTTAAAAAAATAACACCATACTATAATGTAGTAAAAAGTCCGATTTATACAAGATTGAGAGTGGCTTATTTCATGCATAAATATCATCCAAGAAAGAATTAATTCAAGAAAAAATAATATCTATAAGTTAAAGAAGGACCGATGTTTACGCCGGCGATTCAAAAGGGCAGTAAGATACCCTTTCAATACTTTTTATTATTTGCTTATGGTGGCTGCTGTCATAGCGCCCATTTACTGGTAGTATAAGACCCGATTATAACGGAACTCCAAAAAGCTTTTTTGCTCTACCTGTATTCGCCATGTTGATTTATATCGCTTGCGCATTCGTTTATATTGTCAGATGGTTTCACAGGGATTCTAGGTTTTTGTACAAGCTTCTTGATAGCATGTATGTGCAAAACGAAATAATGAGAAATAGATACATGCCTATGACGGGGACCAGGTATTGTAGGATCCGATTAGAAGTTAATTATTTTTATATAACAGGGCTGATACTGCTTACGGATAAAACACGTCATTTGTGTATTCTATTACTTGAGATGAAAAACATGTTCGCTGTTTTCGAGCCTGACAGGACCGGTGATCATGTTCAGCGGCGGGGCTCATCAATGAAGCCTGAGGGATAT
>DATERO010000359.1:0-2406 GCA_035271465.1 Dysgonamonadaceae bacterium
CATCTATTTGATAAAACACATTTATGAAATTTACAAAAAAAGCATTTTACATATCTCTTGCCAAGTTCTTTGCTCGAAAGTAAGGTTTATTTGAAAAGATTTCAGCAATTATATATTTCAAAAGTGATTCCTCGTTGATAATTAGCTATTTCTTAAACGTAAAAGCATTGAAGCCGATGGTTAATTTTAAAACAGGATAAAACTTGAAACTTTCTAATGCTTCATTGATATCATTGATGGCATTGCCAACTTCTCTATCTAAATCTGCAACAGTTTTATTTACTTCATCATTAATTTTATCTGAGAAAAGATCCTTTTGCTCTTGGGTAATATTTTCACCGTAATAGATGTTCTCTACGTTAAGTCCTTGTGGTAGGCTATATTTTAAAGTATAGCTACCCACATAATATGCTCCAATCTCAAAAGCAAATGACACTTTTTTGTTTTGAGGTACATAACTGCCCAGCCCTATTCCTATATATGGCATGATTGAGTTTTTGGAATTAATGTTGATATTGAAAGATCCTATATTTTCTTTTGCAATTATTGGATTTATAGTGCCAGCAGGAAGAACATTATAAGTTCCGAAATCTATATCAGACATAGGCAATCCTATCACCTCCGAAGCAAATAAAGATTTACTGATTCCAGCTGTTATATACTGAGCTTTCGCAAGTAAGATAACTTGCTGATATACAATAAAAAAGCAGCATGTAAGTTTGGTAAAGATACTGATAATCAGTATCTTTGAGTTGCAAAACCAAAACCCAACTATATGCTGCAACACAAAGATAGGATAATACTTTCAGAGATAAAAGACTTTTTTACTGCAAGTGAAAAAGCAATGGAAACAATTTTCAGTTTTATAAGCTCTTTGACATTTTCAGATAAAAGATATGGATTCTCTGAGGCCTCTAATCTCAAGTATACAAATCATACCAAATTTGTACTGCTTTTGTTGTTTCCCTTTTTCGAAGTCAAGACTTCATGGCATTACACTAACTCTGTACTGTACCGCTTTCTTTCCTGTGGCAAGGATGTTTTCTACCGTTTAATGAATGATTCCCATATAGACTGGCGTAATCTCTCTTATAGTATAACTATGCAGCTAATCCGTAAAACTCAAAAGAACAGTGAGCCCATTAACCATAGTCCCCGTTGTTTGATCGTCGATGATACGGATTTACCTAAGACAGGCCGTCTGATTGAACTCATTGGCAGAATATACTCACACGTTACCCACACCTCAAAACTTGGATTTAAAGGTCTTTTCATGGGTTACTATGATGGTAAAAGTTTCTTTTCCTTAGACTTCAGTTTGCATGGAGAAAAAGGGAAAAACAAGAATAAACCCTATGGCTTAACTCATAAACAAAACAAGGAGCGTTTCAGTAAAAAGCGTAATAAGCAAACCAAAAGTAAGGAGAGAGTTGATGATTACTTCACAACCAAAATAGCATCAATGATCAAAATGATTCATCTGGCCATAAAAAAAGGAGTTCGTTTTGATTATCTATTGGTAGATAGTTGGTTCACCTGCTTTGAGCTAGTTAAATTTATCACTACCCGTCGCATTGGTTGCCATTTATTGGGTAGAATAAAAATGGGCACAACTCGCTATGGAGGTTTTGATAAGATGCTTACTGCTAAAGAGCTCGTCACTTTACTTCGTAGAAAGAAAATGGTCAAACGCTCTAAATTGTTGGGTTTTTATTATTGTCAGCAGATTGTTGATTTTAAAGGAATAGAGGTAAACCTTTTTTTCTTTAAAACCTCAAGGAAAGGCAATTGGAATGGAATGATGACAACAAACACGAAGTTGAAATTTGATAAAGCTTATGAAATTTACTCAAATCGTTGGTTGATAGAAGTATACTTCAAGGAAGGAAAGCAGTATCTTGGACTTGGTAAATGCCAGGCACAAGATTTTGATGCTCAAATTGCTTCTATAACACTTTGTATGATGCAATACAATATATTATCAGTAATTAAACGGTTTCACGATTATGAAACAATAGGAGAACTGTTTCGGGCGTCACATAAGGATACAATTAAACTCACACTCTCTGAACAAATATGGCTGATTATCATAGAGATAATGAGTGAGTTATCTCAGATTCTTGATATAGACACAGAGCTGTTCATGGAGAATTTATTATCTGAAAATGAAATGCTTACAAAATACTTCAATTTATCAAACCTAGCGCAGGCGGGTTAATTAGAGCTTGCGAAAGTTGAGTTATAAATGTTATTAGGAGTATATTCAAAACTTATTCCTCATTTATGAATGCAGCCAAGAGACTAAATAAAAAGAAAGTAACGTTCAAATCTTTGTGGACTATCCTCAAAAATACTGTTCAAGGATTTTCGGATGACAAAGTTACCCGATTAAGTGCTGCATTATCA
>DATERO010000360.1:0-2479 GCA_035271465.1 Dysgonamonadaceae bacterium
GTTTTATCGAATGCCAAAGCAGTCAATATTCCTAGATCTTCCAATGGCCTTCCTCCTTTTATAAGCACCCCACCCTTTGCAGCTCTTGCCACACCACTAAGCACAGCACTCGGAGTAGATATGGCCAATGCGCAAGGACTAGCCGCAACTAATACTGTCATTGCTCGATAGAAACTGTCGCCAAAGGTTTCATTAATAATTAGAAAAGCTCCCAGCAGTAAAACCACCAATCCTAAAACGGACGGCACAAAGTATCGCTCAAACTTATCTGTGAATCGTTGTGAAGGTGATTTGTGTGTTTGTGCTTCATTTACCAACTTTATGAGTCTTGATAGGGTAGAATCTTTGGTTTCTTTAATCACTTGTACTTCCAGCGAGCCATTTCCATTAATTGTCCCAGCATACACCCTGTTTTCACTCTGTATATTGTCTTCTTTTGAATAATCAATCTCAATATTTGTCACTGCTTGCTTGTCTACAGGAATACTCTCACCCGTGATTGATGATTGATCAACACTGCTTTGTCCAAGAGTAACAACGCCGTCCACTGGAACTTTACTATTAGGACGCACTACAATGATATCGCCTACAATTACTTCTTCAATATCAATCTCTTCGGTTTTTCCATTTGTTTTTCGTAGTGCTGTTTTAGGAGCCAGCTCTGCCAATCCTTCAATTGATTTTCGGGCTTTGTTCATGGCGTAATGCTCCAATGCATGTCCTAGGCTAAATAGGAACAAAAGCAATGCACCTTCCACCCATTTTCCTAAAATTGCTGCGCCAATAGCTGCTACTAACATCAGGAAATCGACCTGAAAACCTCCTTTTGATAGACTTTCTACAGCCTCCTTTGTAGTAAAATATCCGCCAAAAAAATAGGACCCGCCATAAAGGAACAGAATTACCCAATGCGGTATTATATTATTAATGAAAGACAGTCCAAAACCAATTACCAATAGTACACCTGATATAATTGAAAAGATTAATTCTGTGTTTTGACCAAATATACCACTATGGCTATGTTCATGCTCATGTTCATGTTTTTTCTCTGTAGTAGTATCTATTAACGTCTCTTTCTCAATATGTTGTAAGTATCTCTCTACACTTACGTTTTTGTCAGGAATCCAAAGACCTTCTTTTTGAAGTGTGTCAAGTATTTTCTTGTCGTCAAGTAAAGCTCTGTCAAACTCAGTTCTAACCATGCCAGTAGCAGACACTGACACCTCAATCATACCTTCAACGCTCCTTAAAACAAGTTCTACAGTTCTTGCTTGTCGTGTGTGTCTTATACCTTTTACTTCAATGAGGCTGTGTCCAATTTTCTCAGTAATGGAAGAACCCACTTGTTTTGCAAGTGTTCGAATGCGACTGATAGATATTTGTGAAGGGTTGTAATGAAAGCATAGCTGCGGAACGCCATTCTCTCTTGGATCAGATACATGAACATCTTCAACGCCTTTCTCTTCACGCAGCACTTTGATAAACTCTTGTACGCAATTGTCCTTATCATCAGGTACGCCTGGTAATATCTGTGGTATATCAATTTGTAGCTTCTTCATATCTATTGTTTTATCAGTCTCTCAAAGTTTAAAAATAATGATGTTTGTCGTTGACAAATATACAATTATTATTAAGCAATAGTTTATTATGGCTTAATATGTATTGAGTCTAAATAGCATTTCAAACATTCTTATTGCCTCTTTAAAAACAGAATCAAATATGCATTTTTTATGTTACCATTCTCCTAAAATATCTTTGAGCAAAGACAATGCATATTGAACAACATCCTGCTTTAGTTGAAAAACTAATAGTTCGTCTCTTTCTGTGTCCAGTCTTTGCTTAAATAGGAGCTGGTTGGCACTTTGGCCAAGTAAAAGATACACTCTTATCTCTATTCTTTCATTTCCTGTCACTATTTCAGCCAAGCATATTCTTTTTTCCACAGTTCACGCTCAGTGTTTAGAACAACGTATTGCTTTTTCGTCCCATTCAGGTGGGTGTTTATGTAACTTTATTAAAATTCGAAGCCAATCATCGAGATAATAGGATTCGTAATATGCTTTTTGTTATTTTTAATGGTGATGGAACATCTCCTTTATGGTTTTTCGTAGAGTTCAATAGCTATGATTGTTCACGAATAATAAATGTAGAGTTCAATCATAGCGATGATCCGATACGAAAAACAAAATTCTAAACCAATTATATCGATGAAAGCAAACGAGTTTTATAAATCGGTGTCCATGAGCACGATGAATAACATCGAATTTCAATAGTTGAGTTTATTTTTACGCCTAAACGACTCAAGTTCAAACTACTTTCATTATCTTTGTTACTGTTACAGAGCGAAAAAACAATCAGAGAGCATACAAACGATATGTTTTGCTTGCAATACAATCTATTTTAATACAGATAGCACCATGTTCACACCAATTCAAAAGATTCCGTTGACAAAACTGTTGACGTTGAGCCACAATAAATT
>DATERO010000361.1:0-3087 GCA_035271465.1 Dysgonamonadaceae bacterium
AGCAAGGGTTTGCACGTTTGCCCAGACGTCAGAAGCTAACAAAGCAAAGTTTAGAGGCAACAGGGCTTAAAGCTGAAAAAACAGTTGCTCTAACTTTTGCTCCAGAGAGTTTTAAAAGTGCATCTGCCGGAATCCTTTGCCTGTTGCCATACATCAAAAAATATGGAATCAGTGAAATTATTGAGGCATCAGATTTTCCGGGAACTTCTCAAATAAGTAAAGTTTCCTCCATTCTCGCCTTTATAGCACTAAAAGCTTCGAATGTTCGGCGTTACACTGCTGACGATTTGTGGTGTATGGACAGAGGAATTGGTTTGTTTGCAGGGCTTAATGTGTTACCTAAAGCTGCATGGTTTTCGTCTTATTCTCACCGGGTTACAACAGATATGAACTTTAAGTTTTTGAAAGCTCTTCACGCTAATTGGCAGAGACTGGGTCTTTTAGGAGATACATCTAATCTGGATTTTACTACCATTCCTTACTGGGGAGAGAACGATCACTTAGAAAACAACTGGTCGGGCAAACGCTCAAAAGCATTGGCAAGTATGCTTGCAGTACTTGCACAAGATCCCGATAGTGGCATCATTGATTACGGACATGCTAATGTGATGCACAAGACGGAAAGTAATGTCGTTCTGGAATTTATTGATTTTTATGGTAAAGATTTCAGAGGAAAAAGAGATTTGAAGTACTTAGTTTTCGACAGTAAATTCACCCATTATGAAAACCTTTCTAACATTGATGACGATAATGTGAAGTTTATAACAATACGCCGAAGAGGGAGCAACATTGTTGGGAGATTAAACACATTACCTAAAAGTAGCTGGAAAACCATACGCATAGAGAGAGCCGGCAATAAAAAAGCAACAGTAAAGGTCATTGATGAAGTCATATTCTTAAAAGGATATAAGAGTCCACTCCGACAACCTATTTTTATAAATGATTGAAAAAAACACCCTATTCAAACAAAATAAAAATAATGCTTTTAGTCAAAAACAAACCCTTTATTATGTTGCACATGTTATTTATATTCAGTATCTTAGCACTGTATATAACAATATAAGCTATGTTTAAAGAATCAGACAAAAACGCTCAATTAGATATTTTTTCTACCCCTGCCGAGCATTTACGTGGCTCGTCACAGAAGTTTTATCTAAAAGACGACTCTTGGCATAATGTTTTCCGAGATAACGTATTGAGTCATATAAATGAGCAAATTTTCAGTGTTCTCTATTGTCAAGATAACGGCACGCCAAATGCTTCTATACGCGTATTGGTAGGTATGATGTTACTCAAAGAGGGACAGGGTTGGAGCGACGATCAGTTATTCGAGAATTGCAATTACAACTTATTGGTTCGTAGTGCTCTCGGACTTTTAACCCTAGATGATACTGTGCCAGTAGCATCAACTTATTATCGTTTTCGTCGTAATATTGTCGATTACAACAGAGAGCACAATGTTGACCTGTTTAAAGAGTGCATGCAATCTATCACCAAGAGACAAATAGTTGAATTTAACGTGAGTGGCAAACATATTCGTATGGACAGCAAACTTATGGGAAGCAACATTGCATGGTACTCTCGTTACGAACTTGTTCACGAAACTTTACGCCTTTTCATTAAAGAACGTCGTGGGTATATTTACAAAAGATCATTGTCAAAAAACGATCTTGAGTTAATCAAAAGTATTGAAGGTGAAAGCGGTGATAAGGTTGTCTATTATAGCACGAAGTCAGAAATTGGTTCACGCTTCCTTGCATTAGGCAACTTGATGTATCTTTTTATTCGCTTGTTTAAAAACTATCCTGGGGGACAGTACGATATACTCAAGACTGTTTTTAACGAGCAGTATTCCTGTAAAGAGAAAGTCGTTCTTGCACTAGAAAATGAACAACTAAGTACCAGCTCCATTCAATCGCCTCATGATCCAGAAAGTCATTTTCGCAACAAAGGTGGGAATAAAGTCAAAGGCAACTCCATCAACGTTACTGAAACGTGTGATGAAAGCACTGAGGCAGATCCCAAAGTAAATCTAATAACCGATATAGACGTAAAGCCAGCAACAGCTTCTGATTGTGGATTCATGCAAGATGCCACAGACAACAGTCAGAGAATAACAACAGATGCTATAGAGAAAGTCTATGCAGATGGTGCTTATAATAGCCCCAAAAATCAAGAATTTTGTGATGACAATGATATAAACTTCATTTTAACTGGACTGCAAGGTCCAAAGGGACGATACGATTTAATACCCGACAAACAAAACAGTGATAAACTAACAGTAAAAGATAACAAAACAGGCAATATAATAGATGCATTACTCGTAAAATCAACTAAGAAACCAGAAGAAAAGAAATGGAAAATCAAAACTGATAATGGAAAATGGCGCTACTTCACACTCGAAGAGATTCGCACATCGCTCTTAAGACAAAAGTTACGAGACACCCCAAAAGAGGAGCTAAACAGGCGAAACAATGTTGAGGCAACAATCTTCCAAATGGGTTTTCATTATTCCAACAACAAAAGTCGCTATCGTGGTCTTGCCAAACACAAATTATGGGCTTACTCAAGAGCTTTATGGGTGAATTTTGTTCGATTGCAAAAATATGCAGCAAAATTACGTGAAAGTGTATCAGTTTATGCTCAAAACTCAATTTTAAGTTTCAAAATCATCATTACTGAGCAAATTATCACAAAAATATCAAATCAAAATTATAAAACTAACAAATCCCTAAAAAGATCTCAAATCTCATTTATTTGAGAAAAGAGGTTATAAGAGGGGACTCATATATCAAAATAGCAATGGGAAACTTCCCATCGGTATTGTAAAGCACATCTCCGTATGAACTAGAGCCCCTACGCACATTTTTGCCGTCATAATTATAGATAATAGTGCCATAAACACTCGATCCTCTACGAATATTTTTCCCGTCCCAGTTATATAGAATAGTACCATAGGCACTCGACCCCTGTCTCAAGTTCTTACCATCCCAATTGCACAACACTTTGCTATATGCACTCGACCCACTACGAATATTCTGCCCATCCCAATTGGCTAGCACTTCGCTATACCTGCTCGCTCCTTGG
>DATERO010000362.1:0-4260 GCA_035271465.1 Dysgonamonadaceae bacterium
ATTGAACTGAAAAGACGATATCCTGACTTGCCAATTCTATGTGACCCGAGTCACATTGGGGGTAGTAGAAAATTGATTAAAACTATTTCTCAACAAGCAATGGACTTAAACTTTAAGGGACTGATTGTTGAAACTCATTGCAATCCTGATGATGCATGGAGCGACAAAGATCAACAAATAACTCCAACAGAGTTAAAGAAGATTCTTGCATCACTTATAATTAGAGAAACTGTACAGTCAACCGAAGATCTTTCAGACTTGCGCACTCAAATTGATGAGATTGACAATAGTTTGCTTGAACTATTAAGTAAGCGCATGCGTGTTTCTCGTGAAATAGGCACTTACAAAATAGAGCATAAAATGCCCGTATTGCAAACTATGCGCTATGATGAGATCCTTACAAACAGAATAGAGCAGGCAGAGAAGATGGATATGTCTGGTGGTTTTGCTAAAAAGTTTTTGGAGGCAGTTCACGAAGAGTCTGTTCGTCAGCAAATGGTGATTATGCAAGCTGAGAATCAGAAAGAAGAAAATTAAAAACAAGCAACTAACAAGCACAAGCTTTTTTAGTCGTTGTGATAGTAGTTGAAGAATGAAATATTAAAGCAAATGAGAATATTGATTGTGGGAGCAGGCAAGATGGGGTCATTCTTTGCCGATTTGTTGAGCTTTGATCACGAAGTAGCATTACTGGATATTGATCCAAAAAGGTTGCGATTTATATATAACGTACAACGCATGACTAAGCCTGAAGAGGTGAAGTCTTTTGATCCGCAGTTGGTGATAAATGCTGCTACACTTACTTATACAATTGAAGCTTTCAAATCTATCTTGCCTTATGTTTCGGACTCTTGTATCTTGTCTGACATTGCATCAGTAAAAACAGAACTGCAGGTTTTCTATGAGCAAGCCAATAGACCCTTTGTGTCTACTCACCCCATGTTTGGACCAACATTTGCAAGTCTAAATGATTTGAGTACACAAAGTGCTATAATAATTTCTGAGTCAGATCATATGGGTAAGGTGTTCTTCCGTGATCTCTATAATAGCATTAAGCTAAATGTCTTTGAATATTCGTTCAACGAGCATGATGAAACAATAGCATACTCATTGTCTATCCCATTTGCATCTACATTGGTGTTTGCAGCAGTGATGAAGCACCAAGATGCGCCAGGAACTACTTTTAAACGTCACTTGAGCCTTGCGGAAGGGCTATTGTCGGAAGATGATTATTTGTTGACAGAGATATTGTTTAATCCTCATACTTCGGGACAACTGGAGAATATCCGTGAAAAACTGAAAGAGTTGCTCACAATTATTAAAGAGAAAGATAGTGATGGCATGAAGAAGTTTTTAACTCAAGTCAGGAGGAATATTGAGTGAGGTATGTGGTGTGAGGTATGTGGTATGTGGTATGTTAATTGTTAATGCCTGATAGACGTTGACAGTATGTGGAATCCACTCACAACTCACAACTCACAACCCATAACCCATAACTCATAACTCATAACCCATACCCCTCCTTCCTACTTCACATATACTTTTATCATTTTTGCATCATTTTTTGGTCTGCTGTTGCCATCTGTTGTTAGTGATGCTATTTTATCAATCACATCAAGTCCATCAATAACTTCTCCATAAGCAGTATATTCCATATCTAAATGGCGTGCACCACCATGTGTGCTATATGCTTCTCTTTGTTCGGGTTTGAAGAAAAACTTGTCGGGAGACGCATTAAATGCAGAGTCTATTTGGTGCATTATTTGATCTAGTCTATCGTTAAATGCTGATGGATCATTTTCTTTTAATTCTGCAAGCTCATCCTTGAAAGGAATGTAGTATTTACGAGTTGCTGCATTTCTGATAGGCACATTTACAGACATTTCGAGTGAATCTAGTCTGCCTTCAGTCATTTTCTTGCCATGAACAATAAATATCTGAGACATATCCGATTTTCTCTGCGGATTTTCGTTGTCACCTCTTCGTGGAGCGGAGAGCGTCCCTTTTTTATGGAAATGTGCTTCTCTGAATTCTGGTAGTATCTCCATTGATCTATCGCCACTTCCTATCATTGCTCCTGGAGGTGCATTGCGGGTGTCTTGTGCTCCACCCTGAATCATAAACTCTTTAATCACTCTTTGAAAAAGAGTTCCATCGAAATATCCTTTTTTCACTAAATCAAGGAAGTATTCGGCATGACGCGGTGTGTCATCATAGAGCATCACCGTCATGTCGCCATAATTAGTAGAAATTACTACATTTGGGTATTTAGTTTGTGCAGTTGATAATAAACAACCTAATAGGAATACAAATAATATACTTCTTGTTTTCATTTTTTGTTTGGCTTTCTATCTTGACTTCATTAATTGGCTTAAGTTTAAAACTCTAAATTTGAGTCTCAAATATAGCTATTTTTAAATTATCATTGAAAAGGAAAGTCAAAGATAAGGGTTTTGAATTTTCAATGATTTAATTCGGAGCTTTGGTATATATGAACAAAGCAATAAAAGAGAAAAGAATATTAGGGATCCACGCTGCAATCATAGGACTGACCAATCCCGATATAGCAAATGTTGCACTGATAGTCATAAAAAGGATGTACCCCATGCTAAGAGCAAGCCCAATGCCAATATTCATTCCCATACCTCCTTTCACCTTGCGAGATGAGAGGGAAGCACCAATAAGGGTCAGTATAAATGCCGACATAATTGAAGCGAATCTTGTGTGATATTCTATTTCAAAGGCTTGAATATTACCTATACCACGTTTCTTCTGACTTTCAACATATCTAAATAATGCAGGAGTAGTTAGCAACTGATGATCAGTTTCTGAAATTAAGAAGTCGCGTGGTGTAATGTAAAGTGTTGTGTCAATGCTTTTACCCGATGTTATATTTTCTTCCAACCCTTCGAAGTTTCGAATTTGATAATCTTTTATTGTCCAGTGATAGGCAGAGTCGTAAAGAATTCTGCTGGAGGTAAGTCGTGAAACAAGTTTGTTTTCATCAAATTCGTCCAATGAAAAGTTATAGCCTGTTTTTGAAGCATTGTCGAAGCTACCAAAATAAGCAATCACACCTGGAGCAGCCTGCATCTGTATTTTTGAAGCATAGTCTACTCTTTTCTTGCTCACATATTTATTCTCAAAATCAATGCGCTTCACGTTGGAGGGAGGGATAATGAAGCTTCCAAAAGCAAAAGTAATTATTGCAATAATTGCTGCTGAGATCATGTAAGGTTTTAATAATCGCTTAAAACTTACACCATTGGAAAGGATAGCTATAATCTCTGAGTTTGAAGCCAACTTAGATGTGAAAAAGATGACAGCAATAAAAACAAAGAGTGAGCTAAATAGGTTTGCGTAATAGGGAATGAAGTTGAGATAATAATCAAAAACTATCTCGTTAAGCGATGCATTATTAGTGATGAATTTATCAATCTTTTCATTGATATCAAAAACTACTGATATCGATATAATCAGAACAATTGAGAAAACGAAAGTTCCCAAAAACTTCTTTATTATATAACGGTCTAATATCGTGAGTTTAAATATCTTCATCTAATTATTGTTAGTCGATTATTATAGTCTACGAGTTATATTTTCCATCATACCCGGTTTCCATTCCGAGAAAGTGCCAGCAATAATATGCTTGCGTGCTTCTTTCACCAACCACAAATAGAATGCTAAATTATGAATTGATGCAATTTGCAATCCTAATATCTCTTTGGCGTTAATGAGATGGCGAAGATAAGCTTTGCTGTACAAAGTGTCAACTACTGATGCTCCATCTTCCTCAATAGGCGAAAAATCGTCTTTCCATCGGTTATTTCTCATATTTATAATCCCATTCTTGGTGAATATTTGACCATTTCTTCCATTACGTGTTGGCATAATGCAATCAAACATATCCACACCACGTTCTATGGAGTTTAATAAGTCGGCTGGTGTGCCAACGCCCATCAAGTATCGGGGTTTATCTTTAGGCAATATTTCGTTGACTATCTCAACCATTTCAAACATTTTCTCTTTAGGTTCACCCACTGCCAATCCACCAATGGCATTGCCATCAGCTTCTTTTGAAGCTACATTTTCTGCAGCTCGTTTTCTCAACTCTGGATAAACGCAGCCTTGAACTATAGGGAATAGAGATTGATTAAATCCATAAGGACTCTCTGTCTCTTTAAAGCGACCAATGCATCGGTCAAGCCAGCGTTCGGTCAGCTCTAATGATTTTTTTGCATAAGCAAAGTCGGCATCACC
>DATERO010000363.1:0-4966 GCA_035271465.1 Dysgonamonadaceae bacterium
CGTTCACGTATTGATTTAGCCGGCATACCTGACTACAAAAAGGATCTGGAAAAGCAAGGAATTAAATTCTCTATAGTTAAACCTCCTGAACTGCTCGATTATGATTTGGGCGACCTAAAAGATCTTTATTTATACACATTACAAAGAATTTCTCGCCAAGATGATGATGAAAAAATTGGAAACAATGAGTCTATAGATTTCTACGACTATCTGGACACAGACGATATTAAAGACGAAATATTGGGTAAGGATGAGTTCAAGGCTGCAAGATACAAGCCGGTAATGTATGTACTACCAGAACATGAAGATAAAGTAAAAAAGAAAGTTGAAACTGCAGGCTTCGATTACAACCTTTTCAAAGGAACCCAGCGCAACCTGGCAAAATTTATGAGAACCTTGCTTGTAAGACGTTTTGAAAGCTCTCAGAAAGCATTTATGGTTTCATTAACCAATATGCTCGACAACTGCAAAAACATTGTAGCATGGGCGGAAAAAAGAGGAACTGTGCCAGTATTTAAAAAAGGTCAGCTACCCGATATAGAAGCTCTGTATGATTCAACAAATGATGATATATCGGAAACTACAGACAGAGAATTGGAAAATGCAATAGAAAGACTTGAAGCAAGAGGAATGTTTGAAATTAAAGTAGAATATCTTAATTCAGATTTCTTTAAGGACCTTAATTCAGATATCGAACTACTTCAAGATCTAAAAGACAAATGGAGTAAAGTTACACACGATCCAAAACTTGATACATTTATAGACATATTAACAGAACAACTTGATAAAGACCCTGAAAGAAAAATAGTAGTATTTAGCCAGTATGCAGATACTGTTAATTATTTAGGTAAAAAATTAGAAAACAAAGATCTGCCCGTCTTTTATTACACAGCTGCAGGTGCCACTAAAACCAACAAAGAAACAATAAAAGTAAACTTTGATGCCGGTATAGAAGAATCCAGGCAATCAAACGAATACAAAGTATTAATAGCAACAGATGCTATTTCAGAAGGTTACAACCTGCACAGAGCAGGCACAATATTTAATTATGATATACCATATAATCCTACAAGAGTAATTCAGCGTATCGGCCGTATTAACCGAATCAACAAGAAAATGTTTGATGAACTGTATATTTTCAATTACTTCCCAACAGATATTGGTGAGGCTGAAACACATACCAAAAAAATATCTACTCTTAAAATGAATATGATTCACGCCATAATGGGTGAAGACACAAAAGTGTTAACCTCAGAAGAAGAGTTGAGAAGTTATTTCAAAGAAGAGTACGAGCGAATGCAAGGCGAGAGCGAGCAAAAGTCATGGGACACCGATTACAGGGCAAATTTAAATCAGCTGATTGGCAGCGATGAAATGAAAGAAGCCTTGAAACTTCCTTTACGCACCAAGACAAGAAGAAAAACCGAAAATGAACTACCCGAAGGGGTGCTTATCTTTGCAAAAAAAGGGAATGACTATGTTTTTAAATTTGCATCTGACAAAGATAATGCAACAGACATACCGCCACAAGATGCCTTCAAACTGCTTGAGTGCGGTGATTCAGAAAAAGGATATAAAGTTTCCGATGATTTTGAAGAGTTGTATAACACAGCTAAGAAAGCTCTTTTCAGAGAGGACAATAACAATGATACAGATAAAATGAGAAGGGAGGCATTAGATAAAATCAGAATAATTATTCAAACAAAAGCTTGCGACACGGAATATCTTGAAGATCTCAAAACAGTTATTGAGTACGATGCCATTTCAGGTTATGCAATACGATCTATTAATCGCTTAAAACCAAAAGAATATCACCTGTTGCCTGAAATAATAAGCAAAGATTACATAAATAAAGCTCTGCTTACTTATGACAATATAAACCAGGGAGTTGAAACTTTAATTTTAGCCGAAGAGATAGAAAATATTTAAACTTAAATTTGATATGACACCTGATATAAATTTTAATGATTCTTACAAAAGGGATAAATTTTTGCCTTTCCTGGAATGGTTCCTACCGGATGATTTTATTATTACAGAAGAGAAGTTTGACAATCTCAATTTTACAACCAAATATACTGAAGAAGTAACTAAATTAGGCACTTGCCCAAGTCTCGAATTAGATGTATATGAAATAACTCACACATCTACTCACGATGCACGTGTAGGCATTGCCCAGGACGCCTTTAGGCTCATGCTGTACAAAAGTTACAACAACAGAGCTTTGGTTATATTTAAACCTGCAAACAGCAATAAATACCGATTCTCACTATTGCAGATAGAGGCTGAAGTATCAGATAACACATCACGAATTACACGCAGTTATTCCAATCCACGTCGTTACTCTTTTCAGTTAGGTGAGAGCGCTCATGTCAAAACACCAACTCAATTCTTACTTGAAAAAGGTAAACTTGTAAAGAAAAATGGCTCATACTTCAACGATTTGCAGGAGCGATTCTCTGTGGAAGTACTTACAAAACAATTCTACAAAGAACTGTCCGATTGGTACTTCTGGGCATTAAGACATGTTGAATTTCCATCCAAACCCACCTATGAGGACTCTCTCAAGAAAGATAAGCCTTTGGAAGAAATGGTAAAAGAGCACAATGCAACCAATGTTATACGAATGCTTACCAGATTGTTGTTTGTGTGGTTTATCAAGCAAAAGGGATTAATACCTGAAGAGTTGTTTGATGTAGAAAAATTAGAAAACAATATACTTACAGAACTCAATCCGGTAAGACAAGACGGACTTTTTGCAGAAATGAGTAAGGAGAGCGTCTATTATAAAGCAATCCTGCAAAATCTTTTCTTTGCTTCGCTTAACTGCCCCATAAAGCCACAAAGTGGTGATGAGGACAAACGAGAAAGAGGATTTAGGAGAAAAAAAAACTATGGAGATGACTTTGGAAACGATTGGCTGTTCCGTTATGAGAAATATTTCAAAGACCCTGATGGCTTTGTTGAATTAATCAATAGTAAAGTTCCTTTTCTCAATGGTGGGCTTTTTGAATGCTTAGATGATAAAGCAAACAAAAAATATATTGATGGCTTTTCTGACAATCTACCCAAACCTGATCGCTTAATTGTGCCGGATTATCTATTTTTTGGAAAAGATGAGAGTGTAGATTTAAGTGAAGATTATGGAGATACGTCACCTCAATACAAGCACACATCGGTCAAAGGGCTAATTAATATACTGAAAACCTATAACTTTACAGTAGAAGAAAATACACCTGCCGAAGTAGTGGTGGCACTCGATCCCGAATTATTAGGTAAAGTATTTGAAAACCTATTGGCAAGCTTCAATCCTGAGACTAAAACTACTGCAAGAAAGCAAACAGGTTCATTTTATACTCCTCGTGAAATTGTTAACTATATGGTTGACGAAAGTCTGATTGCATACTTAAAAGGCAAAACACACATTGACGAAGAAGATATCCGAGTATTATTCCAATACACTGATGAGGAACATAAATTAAGTACATCACAAATAGAGGAGTTGATAAATGCAATTTATGATTGTAAAATACTTGACCCGGCATGTGGTTCAGGTGCATTTCCAATGGGTGTATTACAGAAGTTGGTGCATGTACTACAGAAGGTTGACCCTGAAAACTATTACTGGAAGAAAGTGCAAAATGAGAACGCCTATAAAGAGATACAAAAAGCATTGGATATTGAAGATAGAAAAGACAGGGAGAACCGACTAATTGAAATCAATAACGCATTTGATGTTACAAAGAACAGGCCAGACTATGCACGTAAGCTGTACCTTATCGAAAACTGCATATATGGTGTTGATATTCAACCCATAGCTATACAGATTTCTAAGCTGCGTTTTTTCATCTCTCTTGTTGTTGACCAAAATAATAATTTTGAAGATGAGAACTTTGGTATAATCCCATTACCCAACCTCGAAACAAAATTTGTTGCAGCAAATACCCTAATAGGAATTAATCGCCCTTCCGGGCTATCTGATACAGATGAAATAAGAAAACTGCAAGAAGAGCTGCGTGTTTGCCGTCACAAAATATTCAATGCAAAAACAACGAAAACCAAAAAGAAATGGCGTAAAATTGATAAAGAAAAACGTTATGCTATAGCTGCAAAGCTTAAGAAAAATGGTTGGGATAATGATAATGCCAATATGCTTGCTAACTGGGATCCATACGACCAAAGTGCATCATCACCATTCTTTGACCCGGAATGGATGTTTGGGTTGCAACGTGAAAATGGAAGTTTAAATTCAGCAAAAGGTGGAGGGTATTTTGATATTGTAATTGGAAATCCGCCGTATATAACATATAGAGGTAAAGAAGTTGTAAATATAAGTGATAAAGAACTAAATAAACTCATATTACTTTATCCTAATTCTGCCGAATATAAAGTAAATAGTTATGCTTTGTTTACAGAGAAAGGAGTTAGATTATTGAGATATAAAGGCGTTATATCTTACATTATTCCAAGCACAATTCTACAGAATGAGTATTTGAAAAAAATACGTGAATTTATTATTAATAACTATCATTTAAAAAGGATAGTTTCTTTCTCAAATAAAGTATTTGAAGCAGTAACTGATTCAATTATTTTATTTATCGTAAATGAATTCTCAATTAATCAAGAGAGTATTGTTATTAGAAAAAACAATCTCATTTTTGATATTAAAGACGAACAAACTTCTTACGTTCAAGAAGTATGGAATAATAAAGGCGAGAGTTTTGTTATTAATATAAAAACTAGCCTCGAAGAAAATAGATTGCTCGAAAAAATTGATAAACACAGTAGTTATGTTGAAGATTACTTAGAAGTTTATGTTGGTATTGTTGCAAAGGGAATAAAAAAATTTCTATCTAATACAAAACACAACAATAATTATAGAAAATATTTACAAGGTAAACATATTGGTAGGTTTGAAATAAAACCAAAAGAATTATACATTAACTTTAAAAAGGATGAGCTTCACAGC
>DATERO010000364.1:0-7077 GCA_035271465.1 Dysgonamonadaceae bacterium
CTTTTTACTGAAACTGTAGGTGAATTGGCAGCAAGAGATCTGAACACTGATGTATATGTGCCTTTATCACTTTTTTTAAACAGGTTTACTCCTGAAAACATTTTCGCTAGTCAGATACAGCAAATCACAGTGAAGATAGGCAACTCAAATCAACTATTTGAAGCCTCAAGTCTGATTGACGAAATATTGAAGAGACACCATTTCAATAACGATGACTATAGTATTGTTATACCATTTGAGTTATTGAAACAAGAGGAGAAAGAACGACAAATTTACAACTTTCTTTTGGCTGCAATTGCAGCAATATCGTTACTGGTAGGTGGTATTGGGATTATGAATATTATGCTTGCTACAGTAATGGAGCGTACTCGTGAAATAGGTATACGAAGAGCAGTAGGAGCAAAAAAGATTGATATAATGAGTCAGTTTGTAACAGAGTCAGTTGTAATAAGTATTACTGGTGGTATCATAGGTGTGATCATCGGTGTGATGCTCGCACTTTCTGTAACCCTCTTTACTGATATAACCACGTATATTCAACCCTATTCTGTGGTGATTGCATTCTCTTTCTCAGTTATTGTAGGAATAACCTTCGGCTACTTACCAGCCAAAAATGCGGCGAATTTAAAACCGGTAGATTCTATTCGTCAAGAATAAAAATAGAACAACAATGTTGATAGAAATAAAAAACTTAAAAAAGAGCTACTCTTTGGGCGAAATAGAAGTGCCAGTAATACATGGCATTAACCTGAACATAGAAAAAAATGAGTATGTAGCTATTATGGGTCCCTCAGGTTCGGGCAAGTCGACCTTGATGAATATTCTTGGTTGTCTCGATACAGCTACTAGCGGAAATTATTACCTCAATAATGTAGATGTAAATACTTTGAGTGATGATGAGCTTTCTATTATGAGAAATAAAGAAATTGGATTTATTTTCCAGAGTTTCAATCTTTTACCTCGACTAAATGCTATTCAAAATGTTGAGCTACCCCTTATATACTCGGGCGTAACAAGGCAAGAGCGCAGAGAAAAAGCATTGGAAGCACTTGGAAAAGTTGACTTATCAGACCGTGTAAATCATAAACCTACAGAGCTCAGTGGAGGACAGCGTCAAAGGGTAGCAATTGCACGAGCATTGGTAACCAATCCAGGCATATTGCTAGCAGATGAGCCGACAGGAGCTCTTGATTCAAAGACAGGTGTAGATATTATGCGTCTATTTGACCAATTACAGAAAGAAGGAAACACCATTATTCTGATTACTCATGAACAAGACATTGCAGATTATGCCCACAGGAATATCTATTTGAAAGATGGGCTCATTAACTCGGATCTACTAAATAAACATAAGAGAAAATTAATTTAATTCTTCAACACGAAAGTCATCACTAACACAATATACAATGAGGAAAATACTTTTCATTACCGCATTATTATTTTTTTGTACGCTATTACTACAAAGTCAGACTATACATACCTTAACTCTTGAAGAGAGTATTGAAATAGCCAAAGAAAAAAGCTATAGTATGTTGAGACTTGGCGAAGATCTTAAAATCGCGGAATACAATCTAAAGTCTGCAACCAGCAGGTTAAAGACTAACATCAACATGACTATCTCAGCACCTCAATATAGTGAAACAATTGAAAGCTGGAAGGATACTACAGGAACTACCTATTACTATCCCATTAAGAACTTGAGTTATTCAAGCACTCTAACGATCAATCAACCCTTGCCGACCGATGGGAATATATTTATACAGAACTCTTTATCAAGCGGTGATAACTTAACAAATAACTATCGGTCATCTCACCTCCGATCACGTATCGGCTTCGAACAACCGCTCAACTCTTTTTATGCCTACAACACTATACAGTCGACACTCAAAAGAGCAGAGCTCGATTATGAAAGATCAAATAAGCAGTTCAAAAGAGAGGAACTCAACTTGATTTATCAGGTAAGTAATGCATACTACAATCTTCTATCATTACAAGAAAGTATGGAAATTGCGGCTCTCGACTTGGAAAGACAGCAAGATGCATACGAGATATCAAAAAACAAGTATGCTGCAGGTCTCATACGAGAAGTTGATGCTCTGCAAATGGAGATTGATCTTGCTGAGGCGCAAAACAATTATGACATTGCTATTTTAAATGAAGTTTCCTCCAAAAACTCTTTCAAAGAGCTGTTAGGTCTTGATTTAAATGACAGTATATCCTTGAGTAGCGAACTCGATTATCAGATAGTTATCATTGATCCTGAAAAAGCAGTAGAACTAGCATTAAAGAATAGATTAGAAGTAAGAGAACAGGAGATTCAGATAGAATTGCAAAAACTAAGTATCAAACAACAGAAGGCAAATAGTATGATTAGAGGAAGCGTCAACGCTTACTTTGAAAAGGCGGGTATTAACCAACAGTCCGACATTGGATTTTTGAAATCAATTGAGAATTCATATCAAAATTTAATTGACAGAGATGCTAGTTATGGTGTTGGACTAACAGTAACAATACCCATTCTTGACTGGGGTCAAAATAAAGCAATGGTAAGAGCTGCTGAGTCAAGATTAACGCAATTTAATTATCGTAAAGAAGAGGTGGAGCGAGAAATTGAGACAGAAGTTAAAAACCTTATTGCCAGCATCAGTAGTAATCTAAAACGATTACAATTGCTTGAAAAGAATGTGGTTGTTGCTGAAAAAAGTTTTGAGATTACACGTCAGCGATATTCAGATGGCGATATTGATAGTCAAAATTTAGCGCTGGAGAGAAACCGATTAAATAATGCATACACATCACACCTCAGGGCTTATATCAACTATCAGCTATCATTGGCGGACTTAACAAGAAAAACCTTCTACGATTTCCAAGCTCAACAAGAGGTGTATTAAGAGTATGCATGTTCGGAACAACATCATTAGCACTATGATTAGCTTTTCGAGGCATTGTAAGCGAAAATATTATTTATCGTTCAACTCTATTACTTCCAAGTCTCTTATATCGCCCTCATCTAAAACAAACCGCAACAGCGTTCTCACTTTATGGAAGCCATATTTACCAGCAGCACCAGGATTCATATGAAGTGTATTAATTTTCTTGTCAAACATCACTTTCAATATGTGCGAGTGTCCACAAATAAATAACATGGGTGGTTTTGCAAACAAAGTGCTTCTAATTCTTGGGTCGTATCTGCCCGGATACCCCCCAATGTGAGTGATAAGCACATCCACCTCTTCTAGCGTAAAGCGATTTATCTCCGGATAATGTTGCCTTATCTCTTGTCCATCTATATTTCCGTATACAGCACGAAAGGGTTTAAAGTCCTCAAATCGTTCTGCTACATCCAATGAGCCAATGTCTCCTGCATGCCACACTTCGTCACAATCATTGAAATGTTTCATATATCTTTCGTCCCAATAACTGTGGGTATCTGATAATAGTCCTATTTTCTTCATGTTCACTTTATAATTGAAACAAAGTTATTAAATTTACGTTATAAACTGTGTGCTCACAACACAATCCTCGAAATGCATTGTTGACAATGATCAAAGTAATAACATTATGGGAAATAACAAAACGCCTAAATACAAATACTTTAAAAGAGACATTAGTTGGCTATCTTTCAACTATCGTGTTTTGCTTGAAGCAAAAGATAAAACACTTCCAGTATATGAACGTATTAAGTTCCTGTCTATTTTCTCTTCCAATTTAGAAGAGTTCTACAAGGTGCGTGTATCTGGGTATCACAGTTCTTTAGTGGAAGACATCAAGGAAGAGTCTGTAGATGAAGCATTGGGTACACTTGCTGAAATTAATCGTGAGGTAACTAAACAAGAAGAAGAGTATTCTCGAATATTTAATAATGAAATACTTAGTGAGCTAAAAGATAACAACATCATTCTCTACCAGTCAGATGATGTAAAACCTTTTCATCGAGACTTTGTAACAAAGTATTTTAATGAAGAGGTCTTTCCTTACCTCACTCCTATGATTATTCAAAAGGATTACATTCACTCTTTCATTTTGGATGCACGTATCTATCAGGTGATAAGTTTGATTAGGCGCAAGAAAAAAGATGTTGATACAGATGACTATCAATATACATATGCAATAATGAAGATACCTTATACCAAGGTGCCAAGGTTTATTGAATTGCCTTCGCATAATGGGCTTAACTATATCATGTTCATTGATGATATAATTCGTGCTAATCTAAGCAGTGTATTTCCTGGTTACAAAGTGGGCGAATGCTATAGTATAAAAATATCGAGAGATGCCGATTTTTCAATTGAAGAGGAGGATCACGCTAATATAGCCGAGAAGATTTTGAAAAAAGTAAGAAAGAGAAAAATTGGTGCAGTAACTCGATTTCAATATGATAAATCAATGCCGGACTACTTCCTCAAATATCTTTGTGACACATATGAAATCGAAGAAGAGGAATTGTTGGCATCTGGACGCTATTTGAACTTGGATGATTTGATGAGTTTACCCAATCCTACTGATAAAAAACTAACCGCTGATATACCTACTCCTTTGCGAATTCCTGAATTTGAAAGAAACTCATCCTTATTACGTGTGCTTCGCAAGCAAGATGTTATGCTTTATTTTCCCTATCAATCATTCGACTATTTACTTCGATTTTTGATGCAAGCTGCATTCGACCCTAAAGTATTGGAAATAAAAGTAACCCAATATAGAGTGGCTGAAAACTCAGCAGTAATAAACAGTTTAATTAGCGCTGCAAAAAACGGAAAGAAAGTAACGGTCTTTGTAGAACTGAAAGCTCGGTTTGATGAAGAGAACAATTACTTGACAGCTGAGACAATGCAGCAATCAGGAATTAAAATCATATATAGTTTGCCAGGTTTGAAAGTTCATGCAAAATTGGCATATGTGCGCAAACGCAGCAAGGACCCTGAAGTCCCAATTAAAGGATATGCTTATTTGAGTACAGGTAACTTTAATGAGAAAACGGCTCGTGTATATAGTGATATGGGATTGCTAACATCAAACCAGGAAATTATCACTGAGATAAACGAACTATTTCATATTTTAGAAGGTCAACCTCAGTCAATGAAGTTTAAACATCTTTTGGTTGCTCAGTTCAATATGCTTGATGCTCTGAAAACTATGATTGACAATGAGATAAACCATGTTAAGAATGGAGATAAAGGACGCATTATATTAAAGATGAATAGCCTTGAAGATAAAAAAATGATTGCTGCGTTGTATCGTGCCAGTGAGGCTGGAGTAGAGATTGATTTAATTATTCGTGGAATATGTTGTTTGGTGCCGAATCAATCTTACAGCAAAAACATAAAAGTAACTCGTATTGTTGATTCGTTTTTGGAACATAGCCGCATTTGGTATTTCCATAACAATGGTAATCCAACTTATCATCTCACTTCAGCTGACTGGATGGCGCGCAATTTACGTCGTCGTATTGAAGCTGCTTTTCCTATTTATTGCGAAAAACATCGAAAGCAAATAACAGATATTCTTGACATTCAACTAAATGATAATACAAAAGCTTGTTTTATAGACGAAAACTTGAATAACATATATAAATCGAACAATGACCATAAAGTAAGAGCGCAAAATACAATATATGATTATTTAAAAGAAGTAACTAAGACAAATGAATGAGAGTAAGCCATACATTTTTTGCAATAACATAAATAAGTATATCTTTGTGATATGAATAAGATTTTATCAACCACTTTTAGTTTATTGCTAGCAATCGTTATCGCGTATGCTGGCTCGGGGATAAATGCTTATTCTTTTTGTTGCGATGATTGTCATAATTATGGGATAGAAGCAATTGTAGATCATAAGTGTTCCGATATTCATGAACATGAGTGTGTAACTGAACAAGCTGATGAAGCAAACGCAATTTGTGAAGAAGCGCATGAACAGTGCGAATTGGATAGATTGGACTTGGACTTACAAAACTTATCAATAGATAATGGGCAGTCTTTTATTAATCTACCTATTTTAAAACCTCTCTTTAAAGCAATACTCCACAATTTATTTCAGAACTTACAAAACGAACCTATAATTGGTTATATTTCTGAAACTCAAAAACCTCCAAACCAAAGCAAGATGGTCTACTTCTCCTTGCTGGAAACACTTATAATTTAGAAAGAAACAATTTTATTTATTGAATGCGGATAGAGTATCTATTCGTAGGTTATGTGTTGCTCAAACACATGCAAAATTGTTTTTTATTAAATTATAATTATGTCTAAATATATTATTCTATTCTTTTTATTTATCTCATCATTTTCGATTTTCGCAGCTGACAAAGTAAAAGGCTACGTTTTCGATGAGACGAAAGAGCCTGTGATAGGCGCCAATATTTATTGGGAGAAATCGAAAAAAGGTACTGTAACCAACCTTGATGGTTACTTTGAAATAGACGTACCGTCTGGTCACGAACATTTGATGGTTAGTTACACTGGATACTCTACACAAAGTGTACATCTAGACAGCCACGATGAAGAGGTTAACATCATTTTAATAGAAGACTTGGAGTTACAAGAGGTAGTGATAATGCAACGTAACCCAGGCACTATTTCACAAAGAACATCTGTACTACAAGAACAAAAGATTACTTATGCTGAAATATGTCGTGCGGCATGTTGCAACCTTGGCGAAAGTTTCGAAACCAATCCTTCAGTTGACGTAGCATACAGTGATGCAACGACTGGAGCAAAACAAATTAAACTGTTAGGTCTTGCTGGCACATATGTGCAAATGCTTACAGAAAACTATCCTAACTTTAGAGGAGTTTCTTCTCCATTTGGTTTAGATTATGTTCCTGGAGCATGGATGGAAGGTATTTATATATCCAAAGGAACTTCTTCAGTGAAGAATGGCTATGAAGCTTTGGCCGGACAAATTAATGTGGAATACAAGAAGCCAAAGACAGCTGACGTTTTATCGCTTAATCTTTTTGCAAACGATGCACAACGTACAGAAGTGAATGCCGATGGCAGTTGGTTGATTAACGATAAACTATCAACAGGGTTGTTTGCTCATTATTCAAATGACATGAAAGGTCATGACAATAAC
>DATERO010000365.1:0-5338 GCA_035271465.1 Dysgonamonadaceae bacterium
GCCACGAAGACTAATATTGTAGTAATTGGTTTTTTTACCGCTGATTCATATATTTTCATGTTCTAATTTTTGTTTGTTTTTAATGGATGTTTTTCACCATTTAAATGATAGCAGTGTTACTTTACAATTTCTACTTCTTGTTTATCTGATAATCTTGATGCTCCAGCTACCACTACTTCGTCTCCAACATTTATACCCGACAAAACTTCATACTTGTCTCCTAAATGCTTACCAACAGTAATTACTTTCTTTTCAGCTTTCCCGTTTTTAACTATAAAGACATGACGGTCATTACTTCCTGTTTGTTTTAATACTGATGCATCTGGTATAACAATGCTTTCGTTAACTCCTAAGCTAAGATTAATTCGTGCAAACATTCCTGGACGAATTCGCAAATCACTATTTGGTATTTTAACTTCTACAGGGAATGTATGCGATGTTTGACTAATTGTTGGATGAATCAACCATATTTTTCCAGTAAATTCTTCATCTGGATATACATCTACAGCTACTTTAACCTCCATACCTTTGCTTACTTTGGTGTATAGATTCTCTGATACATTGATAAGCATTTTAACAGGACTGAAGTCTTCTATTTGTAAAATATGTGTGCCAGAGGGCATGTCTCCAGCATCAAAGTTACGTTGTGTTACAATTCCGTTTATTGGACTTGTAAGTGTTGTGTTTTCTGACAAATTGCTCAATGAGCTTTTTGCAACGGTTAGTTCCACTTCGAGTTGTTCTAGTTGCTGTTTTGAAATTCCACCCACTTCATACAACTCTTTATATCGTTGTAAATCGCGCTCCAAATTTGCAATTTGAGTTTCAGATTGAGATAAGCTTGTTTTATCTAAAGTAACCAGAATTTGACCTTTTCTCACTCTGTCGCCTACTTCCACATTTATTGTGCGAATACGTGCAGGCACTGCTGGCGATATTTTGTTTACTATATCAGATTGAATGGTAGCTGTATATTCCTGTGATTGTTGTACTTCTGTAAGTATAGCTGTTTCTACTTTTATTTTTGGTTTTACAACTTCAGTAGATTCTTCGGTCTTTGAACCGCACGAAAAAAGTATAGATGCTCCTAAAAGCAAAACTAAATGAGATAAATTAATGACTTTCATATATGTGTAAAATTTTTTATTTCTTGTTTTTCTTTTCTTTTCGATTTCTAATCTCAAAATATGGGTTGATCTGCTCCGATAACCTTCTCTAGTTCTGATTTAGCAGATACGTAATCGTAAATTGCATTGTTATATTGCAAACCTGTATTGGTAAGTCCTAAAGCTGCTTGATTAACATCTACAATAGTTCCCATACCAGTTTCGTATCGTTTCAGAGCAATCTCATATCCTTTTTCTGCTTGCTCTTTAGCAGTTTTCAGTGAGTTTACTTGTTCAATGCTGTTGGCTATTTGATTTATTTGATTTTGCAGCATTAGTTTTATTTGCCGTTCGGCATCTTCACGTTGCAATTTCACTTGGTCAACTGAAAGTTTTGCTTCTTTAATATCGTTATGCTTCCTTCCTCCATCAAAAATAGGGATAGACAATGTTACACCAGCTGTAGCATAAGGATCCCATCTATAGTCCTTAAAGCGGAAGTCATTGTTTTGACTCATATATTGATAATTGAAATTAGCTGTTAGAGTAGGGAGGTATTCCGAAGTGCGCAATTCATACACTTTTTTCAATTGTTCTAGTTGTAAATCGATTTGACGCAAGTCACTATTATTCATTAATGATAAGTCTGAATCTAATAAATCAGCATACATTTCATTTTCGTAATTTTCTAGTGATCCTTTTATTCCCAATGGTACTTCTAAGTCAACTCCCATAAGTGCTTTTAACTGCAAAATAGCAAGTTGTACTGCATTTTTGGTTTGCAACATTTCTGGAATGATATTTTGCAATCTTACACCTGCGGTGATTAAATCATACTCTGCAACAAGCCCTTGATCATATTTATATTGGATATCTTTTAATACTGCAGACTCGGTATCGAATGTTTTCTTATATACATTATATGAATCTTGTGCAAGTAGCACACCGTAGAATGCTTTTTTTACCTGGTTTGCTAGTTCTATTTTAGAAGAGCGTGATTTTTCAACCGCCAATTCTACATCTATGCTCGTCAGTTGAATGTTTTTCCAAAGTGAGGGTACTATAATAGGTAAATTTACAACTACACCTGCTGTCCACATGTTAGAACGACCAAATTGGATTCCTTCTGTTGTTTCCTCTTCATCAGGGTCAGTTGTAGGTCCTGCGAATACCTTTTGTAATACTTTTACCGTTTCTAATTCCTCTGGACTAAAATCACTTGGATCAATGTCAATACCCATACCACCACCAAATCCACCATCCAAGTACATTGTTTGTTTCTTTAAGGTTCGTGTGTATTGGCCAACAGCATCAATTTGCGGAAAAAGTGAAGCTTGAGTGCTTTTTCTTGTGTATTGTTTTTTCTCAATCTCCATGTCTGCAACTTTTATTGTAGGACTTTCATTCATTGCAATAGAGAGAGCTGTCTCAATATCTACAAATAGACTATCGTTTACTTCAGAATCACTTGCCAGTGTGTCGGCAAGTATTTGAGTTGGCTCTTGTGCAAACATTGTTGCTGAAAACAACAGCAATCCAATTGATAAGGATATTGCTTGTATTGTTTTATTAAGCTTTAATTTCATAATCATTCTATCTTGGTTAATATTTTTTTTATACGTTTATATCTGAGTAATACTTTGTAAGGAATTTATCTACAATTTCTATGCCATTTGCAGTAGAAATACCACGAATGAAGTTTATCATACTTGTAAAAAACAACTCCCAGTTAGAAAAGGTTTTATTTGTCAAACGCGATGCATCAATAAATGTGCGATTGCTATCTTGTAAAAGAAACGAAACCACTTCAATATTTAAGTCCTTTCTTATCACACCTTGTGCCATTCCTTCTTCAAGAAATTGCTTTATGAAAATGATCCCGCGGTTTTGCTGGTCAATCAATTCTTGTTTTGCTTTTGGGTAGTATTTTTTTACGTCATCTATAAAGCTGATATTGAAAAAATCAAACTCTTTGTGCATTTCTATTGTTCTTAGAAAAACATGAACAACTGTCTGTTCATTTTTGGACAAATCTTTCACATACTCTATTTGCATCAATTCCAATTGGCGTATATAATGCAACAGTAAGTCTTCTTTGTCTTTGAAGTTTTGATAAATGGTGCGTTTTGAGATTCCTAACTTAGAAGCAATTTCATCCATTGAAATTCTTTTTATGCCATGTTTCACAAAAAGTTCTCCGGCTTGTTGAATTATTCTATCTTTTAAATCCATGCTTTTTTATTTTATAACATGCAAAGATAACAAAGAAAAACTTGAAAAACACAATTAGTTTCCTAAGTATTAACAATCTTTACAAATCAAAGCCAACTACTCAAATCTGTATCATTTCATAATTACTCTTTTATTATAACTTTATGATATTTACTTAAGTGTCTTATTCAAAGAAAAGGGACTCATTGAAATTGGCATGTTAGTAATAAAGCATAACCTTTATGCTTCATTCATATAGATTGACATAGTATTAGTGCTTTCAAAAAGTATTAGTCTAATTATGAGTTTTTAAAGCTAATAATGTTATGAAGTAGTGAAGTGATTAAATGTAAGTTTTCAAATTGAATTGAAAAACGTAAAACCTACTTTAACTTTACACTTTAAAGTTTATTATGTAAGTTTGCTCTTTAAAAATGAAGTTATGATCTGTTTCCCGAATGCAAAAATAAACTTAGGCCTCAATATCGTTTCAAAGCGTGCTGATGGTTATCACAATATTGAAACTGTATTTTATCCAATAGCCCTAAAAGATGGATTGGAAATTCTTCCTTCAAATGATAGAAAAGCATACCGTCTATTTGAAACAGGTCTAAAAACAGACAGCAAGCCTCATTCCAACTTAGTAGTTAAAGCTCTTCTGTTACTTAGTGACGAGAAACTGATACCAAATTTAGATATTCATCTATTGAAAAATATACCTAGTAGTGCTGGTCTGGGTGGCGGTTCGTCAGATGCAGCATTTATGCTTAAGATGCTTAATCAAACTTATTCGTTGGGTCTGACCAATGATGAATTGAAACAATTTGCAGTAAAAATAGGAGCAGATTGTCCTTTTTTTATTAATAATAAACCTGCATTTGCATCTAATATTGGTGATCAACTTGAAGAAATAAATTTATCTTTAGATAACTATTACCTTGTAATAATAAAACCAAATATTGCTATTTCCACAAAAGAAGCATATGAGCTGGTAGTTCCCACAGAGCCAGAAGTATCATTAAAAGAAATTGTGAAGATGCCAATAAATAAATGGCGAGAGTTAATGCATAACGATTTTGAAACACCTATTTTTAGGAAACATCCTATAATTGAAGAAATAAAGCAACAACTATATAGTAGTGGTGCGCTATATGCATCTATGTCTGGTTCAGGAACTTCTGTGTATGGTATTTTTGAGGAAAAACCACATGACTCATTTTTAGACACTTTTCCTGATTGTTTTGTTTGGAAAAACTACATGTAGCTAATTAATATAAATTTAAAATAAACCATATGTTGAACAAGTTTAAATTACTAATAACACTATTGATTTGTGTCAATGGAGTTTTTGCACAATCGAGAGTTACTTTAAAAGAAGTTCGTTTATTTGAACCAATAGTCTTACACAAGCCTGTATTATTAGATAGTGTGAACTTGAAAAAAGAAAAGCTCTCAGATGAGTTGATGCTTTCGAGTGCTATTTCTTTTCCAAAACACGAACGTTTTGCAAATAAACTAATTGCAGATACATCAGGTTTTTTCCACTTTAATAAAGTTGAAGCCGATTATGCATTCCATTTATTGTCATTCTATTTGGAAGGCGATAGCTATGGAAAAGCAAAGTTGACCGTTACTTCGCCTAACATTTTAGAAGTTTATATAAACGGAGAGAAAAAGGCTACAAAAAGCAATGCTACAGATAGCATTTCTCTTGCAGGTTCAGCCGAGGCAACATTAGATGGGATGCTCAATAACTCAAGAATTATTGTTAAGTTATTGGCATCAAGTGAAAAACCCTTTGATTCAGCTGCAGTAAAGATAGAAGTGAAGCCATCTGAAGAAGACTCTTCGCTGATGATTTCGTTCTCTGATAATCCTTCAAGACGTATTGACATTAAAGATATACTGGAAGGAAAAAGAGTTTCTTCTTCAAGTATTTCTCCAAGTGGACGCTTTGTTTTGTTACGACTTAGTGAAACACTTACAGGAGGTGATACAAAAAATTATACAGAGGTTTATGA
>DATERO010000366.1:0-6077 GCA_035271465.1 Dysgonamonadaceae bacterium
TTAAGCCTTGTTTATTATCTCAATCGCTTATAATTACCCTTTCTCCAATACCTCCCCCAAATGATATTCTACTATTTGTCCATCTGCGTCAAATGTCGTATCAGCAACTTCAACCAATGCTGACTCTCGATTTTTATTATATCCCACATTTAGTCGAATTGCATCAAATTTCTTAAGATAGCGTTTTCCATCTTCATTACTTACCCAAGTATATCTACTCAGTGTTGTTTGTTTCAATTCTCGGTATTCAATTTTCTTTCTACCTGCAATTATCTCATCAAACCAAACTTTTTTGATAATGAGTGAGAGAATCTTCATACCTGAAGTGTCAAACTTCTTTTTCACTTCTTCTTCTTCTTTTTTATGGTCAATCAGCTCCAAGCTTTCCAATGATGGATTATATCTATAATTGACAATGCTTTTATCAATAAATCTATTGATTACCGTTTCTATAATATTTAATGGAACTATATACCATTCGAGTGTTTTAAATTTTTTACCTTCTTTGTCTTTTACAATAAAATTGAATTGCACTGCACTAAAAAACTGATGAATCAGATTCTCAAACTTTTGCGTATTCATATTATAGGTTTTCCACCTTTCTACTATTTTCACCTTATCCATCAAGTAAGTAGGATCATTTTCAGCATTGGCTATGCGTTTTTCAACTGTAGTGGTTGAGAAACCTATCTTATAGAGGTTCTTTTGATTTTTTATTTCTGGATTTTCGGATAACGAGCTTAAAACATATATCCAACCATCTTGAACATCATCGGGTGTAACCTTAAATTTAGAATCAAAGAAAGATGCGTTTGTATCGATACTTTCTGTAACTACATATCCGTCTGTTGTTATAGATTTTCTAAGTGTATCTAAATAAATATCCGATTCAGTGCCATTTTCATATATACAACGGGTTCTTGCATCTTTTTTCTTGCTTTTCTTTCTCTCTACTAATTCATCAATATGTTCGAGATAGAGCAATACTCCTGATGTTATGTAATAAGAGTCAGCTTTCAATGATTGGGCGTTTTCCAACTGCATAATGCTCCTTTTCCCCGATTTCAATTCCTGATGAACTTGTTTAAATCCAGGTTCATAATCTAAAAAATTATTACACGGCACTCTTTGTGCCACATAGTCTGGTTGGTCTTTGGTAGATTTCTTTAAGTTTTCTGGAACATCAAACAATGACAAATCCTCTTTTTCAATATTCTGCAAAAGTGGGTCTTCAAATAGCTTTTCAAGTTCTTTATCAATTCTCATAATACCAAATAGTTTTAAAGTAAGCCAAGTCTGTCTAATGGCATTAAATAAAGTCGCTTTTCATCGTCAGCACGTAAATTCTTTAATCTCCGAAAAAGAATACGCTCATTGAATTCTTCTGAATTATCAAGTGGCTCTCTACCCTTATCCTCTACCCATGTTGTTAATTCTAAGAAAGATTCGGATAAGCGGTCATCCGATGTAACGAGTGGAGCTAATGGGCGAACATCAGCCAAAAGCGGATCTTCAAAAAGGTTTATCAATTCATTTTCCCAATTCATCTCAATCTATTATTCTTGTTTTGTTAATCCTGACATGTACCTTCTTTTTTCATTGGCAATAATGGTGAAAGCTTGTGCCAATCGTTGCACTTGTGGTGATGGATCAGTTATTGTTGGCATTTTTCCATCGTGCTTTTCAATGTACTCTTTCAAGGGACCCTTGAAAAGAATAATTGCTTCTTCCACTGTCATATTATATTTCTGTTCGGCAATAGTATCTTGAATTAATTTCAATACTGGAGCCGTTACGCTCTTCGACATAATTTCATAAGCGCGCTGAAATGGATTGATGGAGTTTATCATATTAATTGACAAAGTATCGATATTGATAAATCGGTTTGCCAATTTCAAGAACCTATTTCCTGCACTTTCGGTCATATCATTTCCTTTCACAATGGTATCTAAAACTACTCGTTGGCGCACCTCTTCCACCTCTTCATCTGATAAGTCAGGATGTTTCTCCTTAATAATTTTGGGGATAAGTACACTATTGATTACTTCAGGCGGCGTGTTACCATCCAGTGCTCTCACAATCATATCGTTTTGAAGAATAGTGGCTTTCAAATCATCCAATTGTTCAGAAACAATTTGAGTTGACTTTACCGACGATAAAGGTTTCAATCCTTCCACTATTATTTCACGTTCGCCCAATTCTTCTCCGCTCTCTTCGTATTCTTTTCTTGTCTTAAAGTTCCAAGAGGGTGCCATAACCTGTTCCATCAACAACGATGCCACAATGGCTTTCAACATATCGTTTACAGATCTTGTTACATCATCTTGCGCAGAATCGGGTGCAGCTATTAAGTTTGTAAATTGTGCATGCTCTTTGCCGTCACAGTCGCGAGTGCATCGTCCAATAATTTGCACAACTTCTGTCAAAGAGCCTCTCACACCTACAGTCAAACAATGTTCGCACCACTCCCAGTCGAATCCCTCTTTGGCTGTGCCCAATGCAATAATGATATCTACATCGTCTTTGTGATTCATTCGCTGCAGATAGCTTTGCAATAGGGTTCTCTCTTTAGGGCTATCTTCCACCAAATCGGCAAATCGAAGCGTTCTACCATCTGGTGTGATTACCTCTGTAATACCCGTATCAAAGTTTTTCTCGCCTGGAGTTCCGCAATAATTCATTATCTCCTCTACCTCTGTATATTTTCCCAATCCTGTAGCAGCCCGAGAATTAACTGATGGAATATGAATCAATGTTTTTTTGGTTGTATCAAGTATCTCTTCAATTGCTGTAAGATAATTTCCTTGATAGAAATGATAACCCAGTCCGAGTGATTTCAGATATTGATAACCGTTGAGCTGTTCGTAATAGTTATAGGTAATGTGATGAAACCGACTCTCGTCTTCGGGGCGCATCACTGGAATACCGTCACCACGGAAATAAGAACCCGTCATAGCCACAACATGTACCGATGATTCAGCCATCAAATCGCGCAACAAATCGCCCAATCCACTTTCAATAGATGCAGAAGCATGATGAAACTCATCAATGGCAAGCAAACAGTCATTAAAAATGGAGTTGTCCATTTCTTTCATAGCAAATCGAAGCGTGGCATGCGTACACACTAATATGCGATTGTTTGAGTTGGCGAAAAACTCTTTGAAACGTCCCGTTTTGTCTCGCTCATTTTCGCCGTCGCACAAATCAAAATAGGGAGCTACTCGCCAATCTGCAAAAAAACCGTGCTTCTTTAATTGGGTGTTTTTAAACGATCGCCCAATAGTTTTTTCGGGCACAGCAACTACCACTTTTTTCAATCCCAGATTGTATAGCTTGTCCAGCGCTACAAACATCAGCGCTCGCGACTTGCCCGATGCTGGGGGAGCTTTCACCAATATGTACTGACTATTGCGAGCTTCATATACCTTTGCTTGCATCTCGCGCATACCTTGCTCATTTGTGTTGGTAGCTTTGCCTGTTTGTTGGTAAGTTATGTCTATCATAGTTGTTGGCTTTTAATCTTCTTCAAATAGTTGGTTGTTCGACATTGCGTGTATTATTTCTATTTTTAGCTCTTCGTCAAAATCGCTACACGCTACTATATTTTTCATAATTTGGTGAGATAATTCTTGATCAACACTACCTGCTGCAATATGATAAATGATGGCTTCTAATCTTTTCATAAATACTACAGCAGCCCAATAATGCCCATTTTTATGCAAAAAGTATGCGCCAAGTGTCAGTGCTACTCTCTTATTGCCATCTTGAAAACAATGACCAGAACAAAATCGGAAAACCAGATAATTTAACTTAGATACAAAATCAGGATAGTAATCATCATTTTGGATAAACTCGATAATGCTCTCTATCTTACCTTTATCAAGAACCCCAGACAATCCTCCACCACTCTTTTCTATTGTTTTTTCGTAAACATTCATCACCTCTTCGTAAGTGATATAAAGAATTTTATCACTCATCATCTTCCGATTGCTTTAAGCGTTTCAATACATCCTTATTTTCTTCGAGTATGCTATCAAAATCAATCGACTGGTTACCAATAAATCGTTCAAACTCTTCAGGCGAAACAGCCCTTAAATAATCAGCGATATTGCCGTGATACACATCGCGAAATCCAAAGTCGCGAGATGCCATTTTACTTCGAGCCTCATAGAGGTAAGGTGTTTGCACTGGATGTTCAGATAGTATATCTATAATTTCACCCACTTCATCAACTGTAAGTTTTTCCTCTCTGCTCTTATATTGTTTTTCTATTTCAAATGCTACACCATTCTCAAAAGACGAAATAACTAACAATACCTCAGCATACATCGTGTGTCTCGGGTTATCTTTACTATCAAGTTTGAGAATTTTTTTATATTCCTTCGCGTTCTCCTTAAATACAGCTTTGTAAATTAAATCTGTGATTTGGGCATACTTAAATGTTTTATGCCCACTCACGCAATTATTTATTGCTGCTGTGAGATTCTTTCTGTAATTTTCTTCGGCAATGGCAGCTGGCAGATAATTGACATCGCGCCTATTGATATACTTAGTGCCTCCACCACTCTTAGCATTTATGGTGAAGATTACAATGTCAAGAATCTGACTACGCATCTTTTTGGCTTTCTCGCTCTCTGTGAGCAACATACCAATGTTCAGAAAAGCTCGGAAATTAAACAAGCCAAGTTGGGTAGTTTTGCTCACCTCATTTATAAGGTGAGCAAACTGCAACTTAAACTCTTTCAGCTTTTTACCCCTACATAAAACATATCCGTTGTGTTTTAATTCGTCACTAAATTTAGATAGATATCTATCAACAGTTGATATGTCCACCTCATAATATTCGGCCACCATCGATTTGGTAAATCGATACTCTCCTTCGAACAACATGCCCGGTACAGACAGTTGTTCTGCAACTGATTCTATTGCCAATCTGTTGTTGAGAATGTTTTGACGTTCTATGTTTGATATTGTTAGGTCTTTAGTCATTGTTGTTTGTTTTCTGGTTTCAGTTTGCTGTTCAAATAATTGATAAATGCACTGCAAGTTATTAGCATATAAAGTGCTTCGTCAGCTCTAGGTACATATTCTGCAGTTTCATCCATTAAAGAATGGCGAATACCTGTATCTGCGTGATTAGTATAACCATACAATTTTTTGAATGCTTCTTGTAAAATGGATGGAATCTTCAAGCCTTTAGTCTCCATCTTTTTAAAGTTCAAATTATTTTCCCCCGTTATTTCTCTGGAAAATGCCTCAACAGCAGAAATTGACTCTTTAATTGAATTGCGATAGTCTCCAACAGGTCGTATTGATAATGATTTCAAAGCATTATTCAAATGTATTCGCACATTATCTTTATTCTCTTCTAATGCCTTTTCAATTGTTTTTATTTCTTGTTCGGATGTTATTTCAGTAATCAAACCATCTATTATTCTATAACCAAAATTTAGGCGTTCAAACTCTTTGTTTAACGTATTAATAAACAAGGAAGAAACACGCTTACTACTTTTATCGTATTTATACCTCAAGTATTCAATAGTAGCTTCTATTAGATCAAGTTTTTTATACCAAGGATTTGAAGAGTTTTCAATATAATTGGTTGCTACTATCTTATGTTGTCTGAGATAACCAAAATCATTTTTACGCTTATTTAAAAATTTACACCATAAATGCCATTCTAAATAGGTATAACCATTATTTGAATATATCCGATGATTAAGCTCATCATAGCAAGTGCATATCACATTCTGTATTTCTGGAGTAATCCTCTCTCTGATTATCACATCAGAAGGTTTTTCGTATCCATATCTTTCTGAAAATCTCATGTTACTATTTATATAAATAAGTGTTGTTCTCAAAATCGTTTTTCACAAACTCTGTTACTTCTTCCATTAGGGTTGAAAGATGCTGCATAGCTTGTTTAGAATCGTATAAAATATCATTAAAGTCAAGTTGTTTACTTCCTCCTATTCCTAATGCTTCTTTTCCATTCCCAATTTCAATGAAAGATGATCGACGATCATTCATTGTTGGAGTAAATCTATGAGTAAATGCATTACGATGCTCATTAGAGC
>DATERO010000367.1:0-9615 GCA_035271465.1 Dysgonamonadaceae bacterium
GCCTGATATTCCACCAACTTTAACCACGCATGAATTAGGCTTTGCTTCATCTATTGTAGCCTTACTATCACTTAATTCGTATGCAAAATTACCTTCAACTTCTATATCATTTTCTAGCTTCTTGATATGGTATTTTTGCCAGTTGTTATACCAAATTTCAAAGTCATTATCGTCACTATATTTCTTTTCAACTGTGATCTCATATGAAATTCCTACTGTTGGGTCAGGTTCTGGTTCTATTGGTGGATCTACTGGTGGAACTATATCATCTAACCATGGCAATCTATCTACTCTGCCACCACCATCAATTTCAACCCATCTGTCTGCAATTTGATTGACCATATCATCTTTTCTCTCACTTAATAGTGATTCAGAACATATGAGCACTATTAATCCAGGATGTTCTACATCATTGTAAAATGTAATTTCATACTTAGTCTTATTAAATATAAATCCTTGTTTTCTATCAAGTTTTTTGGTGTCCTTATCGTAGGGCATTTGCACTCCCATCATTCCATTTGGAATCTCTATAACTTTTTCATCTTTTATTCCAGTTGTATATAAAGTCTGACCTGAAACTCTACAATCCTTTTCTATGAGTTTGTTATCGTTGTCTATAAACTTCAACTTTAAGTTACAAGGAATAAAGAATGATTTATTATATTGGACTGAATTTACAGAAGTACATATCCACGTAATTCCGTCTGAGGTAATTATGTCTCCAACACTAAATTCAAATGGTGGCTTGCATATAGTATATCTACTAGGCATAACCTGAGTAGTACCATTATCAATAAAGTGGACACCCACTTCTTCACCTTGAAATCCTACAACCTTATATGCTGGATTTTGTTCGAAATTACTAAATGTAACATCTTCTAGACCATTCACAAAATTATTTCTTCCTGCACTCATTCTCGACTTTTGGAGTTGAATAATATTATTTAAATCCATGTGGATTCAATTCCTTTCCAATGGTCATATTGATACTGAACAACTAAATTTCTGATTTCAGATTTTAAATCCTTCTGCATGTTTCCCAATATCCTCAAATGATTTGCTGGTGAGAAAATCTTGTAGTCCTTAGTTGTAAGCTTAGATGTTAGATTTCTTTCGTTAGCTAGGTGGTTAGAGTCTATCCACTTTAATTTCATGCCTTTAGCTAATATAGTCTTTTCTTGCCTAGTCAACGCAACATTGTATTGTTTTAACTCCCTATCAAAGTCACCTAAGTCTTGCTTACATTCCCTGAAGTGTATTGCTGCTGATTCCATAAGATAGTCCTCTAGGACATCGCCCAATTCCTCTGGTGTCATTAAGTTAATAAAATCTTCATCAGTAATATCATTCAAGAATATACTGTAAATATCATTAAATGGAGTTGACATTATATCGCCTCCTAAACTTTCTCAGTTATTTCAGTCTTGGTTCCCTTTTCTATAGCCTTTACTTGTGCACCAGTCAATTCATCTGCTTTTTTACTTGCCTTTTTAGCAATTTCTTTTTTTGCAGTATGAGAAGCATTTTTAACAGTTCTCTCTAATTCTTTAGCTGACTGCTCTAAAATTTCATCTAACTTATCGCTAGCTATAATACTTCCATTTTCATAAAACTCTGCTATTCCTAAATATTCCCTTACTTCTTCATTCTTTATAAACAATATTCCCTCTGTCAACATTGCTGGAGCAGTGGACATTAAAAATGCTAAATCTTCCACCTTAACTTCTCTAACTTGACCATTTCTATCTAAATTAACTTTAAGTCCATTAGTTAAGTTAAATCCAACTCTATTGAAAATATTATTATAAACATTAACTTTTGTATTTTCCTTTATCGCCATATATTTTCACATCCCCTTATTTTGTCGATAGAGTCCGAAAACCCTACCGACACATTATTGTTTTACTACTACGCTAATGAGGAGTTGTCGTATATTGCAAAGTAATTAGTTTGAAGAACAGCAGTACCATTCTGAACCATTGTTTCAAAGTTCACAGTCCAATCTTGTCCATCAATATCTCTTACATATGCATCTCCCTCAATAGCTACCTTAACTATCTTGTCTTTTCCCTCTGGAATAACATAAAGGTATCTATCTTCTAATACAAATTCTGTGTTAGTTTCGTCAGTTACGATGTTTTTCATTTCTACAACTGGAGTACCTTTGTATTTTCCTAAGTATCCTTGGTTGTAATTATCTGATTTAGCTTCGTCTGCATCAATTGCTGGCAATGAAGCTAATCCCATCCTAGTTCCTAATATCATTGGCGTACCGTATGAAGCAACAACTGCAATTAGTCTATCTAATTTTCCTTCATCAACAGAAGTGTCAGTTTCTTTGTTTGCTTCTGGTAAGTTAGCATATGTACCAATTAATGCCTGGTAAATCTTATTGTAGAATTCGTCTTCAATTGCGTCTAAAGCATCATCAATAAGTTCATTAAAGTCAACAAGTCCTGCTCTTACTCTTGTTAATTCTTCATAAACTTTAACTTGTATTGCTTCAGTTTCAACAGTAATAGTTCTTTTTGATCGTCTTTGTCTTGCTACTACTCCACCAAGTGCTACAGAGAATGCTGTTATCTTACCATTTTTAACGCTAAATGATGGTGTATCTCCTTCTGCAAACATTTTAACTTCTGCGAATCTACCAATAGTTGCATCTAATCTCTCTGGCAATACTTCCGTTATAGTTTCTTCAATTATTGAGAAAATCTCATTCTTGTTATTTCTATAATCTTTTGCTAATTCAACCAATAATGCGTTAGCACCATCTTTTCTTTCTTGTGCCGTGTATTCTTTGTGTGAAGATACATTTCTGTACCCATCAACTACTAAGTCAGTAGCTTCTTTTATCGTAAACTTTCCTAATATCATCATCAATCTCTCCTTTTATCATTCTAATTTTATAATTACTATTACTATTTTATTCTTTCAACGACTAATCCTGGATATCCACTAACCATTCTTTTTGCTACAACCTCAAATTCTACTGTTCCAGCGTCATTAGCAATAAGCTTACCTTGCGTATCCACCATCAATATGTCGCCAACATCTCCAGTTGCCGCAGTAGTACCAAATTGGTCACCCAACATAACCCTAACTGCTCTAACTTTTTTACCTTCTTTGTTGTAGAACTCATTAAGTCCTACATTTGTATAAGTTTTTTCTGGTGTAGTAATTAAAAATAACTCAGTAGCAGTTTTAGCTGCTGGATATTTATAAGTTGCACCATCTCTTACTGCCAATCTACCATTATCAAGGTCAGTAGCAGCATTTCTTTCTGTGTCTATTAAAGACCCATCATATTCCATACTCATTTTACTCGTTTCTACAACATCATGTTTTAAAACCATGTCCTCATCTCTCCTTTTTTAATTAAGTCGCACTATAATGCAAACTTATTTTTCTTTGTTTTAACATCTCTATTCTTGTTATCAAATACTATATCTTCCTTAGTTTTCGATCCTTTTGCCCTTGCTTTTTCTAACTCTTTCTTTGCAAAAGCCTTTGATAGCTCAGACTCTAATTCACTTAAATTAAATTCAGATTTTTGTGAAACAATTAAAGAAATTTCATCTTCGTCTAATATTAGTGAATAGTCATTTATAATACTATCTTTTTGAGCATCTAGTATTTCAGATTCTCTTTCTGACTTGTACTCTGCAAGTGACTTATTTTCATCTTCTAATTCACTTACCTTAGCAACCAAATCATCATATTGAACTTGCAATTCATTGAATTTGCTTTCATAGTCAATATCTTCTTCAACAATGTCTTCAATAATGTCCTCAGAAAGCTCTGCTTCTACTTCTTCAACTTCTTCGACTTCATCTTCAACCCCATCAAGTTCAGCTTCGACTTCCTCTACTTCCTCAATTTCGTCTACGATTTCATCTTTAAATTCCTCTATTTCTACTTCATTGTTTTTTACATCCTCCACCTTTTCACCTCCTTCAAAAGCACTTCTTATGGCGAATAGGTCTTTTGTAAATTTGTCTGACATACTAAACTGTCCTACAGTTACTTCACTTTCCTCAAAACATGGTTGAACATCATCTTCACCCCTACTACCATCTGCATTTTCATCTTTACCTAAAAGACATAGTGCAGAGTAATAGAAATCGTTAATGTCAAAATAATCCCAATTATCATCCCAGTCTCCATCTTTAACCATGATTTCCATCGACTGTCGTGAGCCATTATCAATGATAGATTGAATTGCCACAGGGTACCTTTCTTGCCACAATACAACATCAACAGTATAATATGATTTAGAATTACCATTTTCATCTTCAACCGTTTCCCACCTTGGGTTAGCATCTTGTGGTACAAATCCAAATGGAGTGGTCGAATCTTTGATTGTTACTTTGTTTCCCTTCTCTTCTAATATGACATCATGACCACCAAACTTACCACCATGTTCTTTTGATGAGTCTTCTATCCAATGTCCTACAACTGGAATGCCAAAAACAGATGGCTCTGCTAATTCAAATGCCTCTTTAGGAATGTTAGAATAATTTCTATTTTTACCTGCATAAGCAACCTTACAAACGCCTCTAACGAAACCAACATTGTCAGTAGGCTTAAAGTCTGAAAAGTTCACTGAGACACTTGTGTGATTTAATTTGTTTTTCATATTCTTTTTCACCTTCCTTTAAAAAGTTAATTTATTTGATAGTTTAAACTTAGATTTATCAACTTCATTGAAATCAAATTTCTCACCATCAGGTTTATTAAAAAAAATACAATAGTCGTCTTGACCACTGAATTCTTTAGATAACTTATATCCACTTGATAAAAGCTTAATTTTAAGGTCTTTATCATAGCAATGTATAAACATATGTATTACCTCCTAAATATCGTTCCCATCTGTGTCTCTTGTTTTTTCGCCATCATCACCAATAGCATCATCACCTAATGTTGGAGCCCCACTTTCTCCACCACTCGGTTGCGTATGCATACTTTGAGGAACTGTTAATAAGTCCTTTATACCTTCCATATTCTCCATTTGCAACATCCTTATATAGCTTTCTGGGTTCATTCCTGCACTTGATATAAGTGGTTTAATTGCACCACCAGCAGAGAATAGCTTATATTGCATTTCAAAAGCTTCCTGTCTATATACATTAGTAGTTCTAAAGAATTCAACTTTAAATCTATATTTTTTAGTACCTAATCTACTAAGTCTATCTTTTAACCATTTTTCTAATTTCTCTACTATGGCGAATACATAACTAGCACTCACTTCATAGTTCATTTTAAGACCACTAGCACTGTCTGTTTCTCCAAATATAGGCTTTGCAATACCAGTACCATTCCATGTTGCATCCTTCATCTTTTCAACGCCATCAAAAGCACTGTTAGACATTTTGTTTTTAGTAAAGTCAATAGTATCTAACTCAAATGGAGTAGACACAACTTTATATCTTTCGTCAAATACATGCGCTAAGGCATCTTGGAAGAATTGAATATCAGATGGCATTACAAGCATTTCACCAGTTTCTTGATTCATTGGTGGTTTTTGTACTACTACCTTTTCAGTATCCATCTCAATAGAATCTTTCATATACTTATAAAAGTCATCCAAGTCTGTCATATCATCAAATATTCCAGTAAGTGCTGGAAAATTAAAGTCATCACTTTCAAGTGGTATACAAATTGTGTTCTTTGGTTCTAGCATTTGCCATTGCATATCATCATCATTTTGATATATTCTATACTTTGAAGTAAATTCACTATCATAACCTTCTAGAGCGTCCTCATTATCTTCAAAAAACTTAAAGTCAAACTCCACACTTGGAAGCCCATTTACTAATGCACCCTCTCTTGCAAAGTCGTTTTGCAGTCTCTGCATATAGTAAGAAGAATTAGCTTTTCTTTCGTATCCATAAAAAGAACCATCTTTTAAAACTGCTTTTATCATGCTTCTTAAAAAAGACTTGTCCAATATGTCCTCACAATATTCTGTAACTGCATTTTTAGACCTCATGATTGCGTCATAATTACTTTGGTCAAAGTCTGAAAACATAGGAACAGTATTATAATCTAGTGTTAGTAAATTGGTATAAAAGTTGATTGCAGTGTAATATAGTCCCTTGCTGACATATAAATATCTAGATAAGTCTCTCAGCTCTTTTTCATATGTATCAGGATCAGTAAACCATTGTTGTATTTCTTCTTTTGTAAATTGGTCGCTTAAAACCTTATTAGCACCTTTTTTACCACCAGAGCCACCAAATATACCAGTTCGAGCAAACTTCTTAGCGTCAGCACTTCCATATGCCTTCCTAATTTCCTCTGCCCTGTTTTCTAAACTCAATTCATCTTTTAATATTTCTGCTATTTTCTTTGTTTTTTCCTCACTCAATTTCTCACCTCTTCTCATTAATTGCTTTGATTTGTAAAGAAATAGTCTTTCAAACTATGTCTAGGTTGTTTATTTTTATTTCTTTGGTCGTCTCTTCTTAGTTCATATAAATAATGTGCCAACATAATCAATGTATAGAATCTGTCATCGTTCAGTAGCCTTTCCTTTTCTTTTGGAAGTGCATACCTTACACTTGTTTTTTCAGGGTTTTCAAATTTATGAATTGAAGTTGTTTCCGTTTTCATAATGTCTAGATTTATTAATGCCACTTGCTCTTCAACTGATAAAGTTTTATATTGTATGTCAACTTCATTATCACTACTGTTAATTCCTATTGGGACTTCCATTTTCCCGTCATACTCTTTTGGAAATTTAATAAGGTCAGTTCTCATCAATTCAATAAGTTCACCAACCATTTGTGTTTTATACTTATTTGGAGATATCAATCTAACTATTGGCTTTGCATTGGGATAAGTTTTAAGTGAGTCTGAATATTGTTCATGTGTGGGGTCAATCATTCCTGCCCTTAATATTCCACCATCGTCAACCCAATCTTCTATGAAGTTATCTGCAAATGCACTAATTCCACCACCACCTGCACCAGAGTCTATCATTATTGCATCTATATTCTGATAATCAGGAGCATTACCATTGTAATCTAATATTGATTGCTTGATATGTTTAATTTGCTCTGTAGTTCTCATTGGTGTTTTCTTCCTTTTTCCTAAGTCCATAAGACTTGTGCAATTCACAACTTCGCCATAATACCCAATCTTGTCATCGTAAACTATCTTCATTACTGATAGAATACTATTGTCTGTTGTCCTGGCAGGGTCAAGTGATAATACAAATCTATCCTTGCCACTATTAGCCATCTGAGGTAGGGTAAATGTTTCATTTCGTCTTATTGAACCCCATTTTATAATTTGAGATTCTCCACCATCAGTTTGGAACTTATTGTAATATTCTCTCATAGCTTTATCTGGATTGGATCTCATATCGTCGTCTATCTGTTGTTTTTCTAGAAGTGGTGCTGTAAACTCACCATCAACCATAGGTGCTAAAGGTATATCGCAAGGTATATCACATGCAAAATATCTAGAGTCCCCCATAATCATTCTCATGGCAAACTCTCTGTATGCATTATAATGTCTTCCCTCTACTCCATTAGCAGACGAAGAATATATTAATTGAGTAGGAACTTGTTTTCTAAGAGTTCTAGTATCATATGTTTCATCGGTAGATATTTTAAAGTCAGTGTTTTGAGTTATAAATGGTAGTACAACAGATATTAAATCCTCAGAACAAAAAGCACTCTCGTCTATCAGTAGCAATTGTGCCCTTTTTCCTCTAACGTTATCTGGAACACTGTTAAGTGTAAATGTGGTACTTCCATTAAATACAGAAACTTTAAAACTAGCCTTATCATGGCTAAATCCATCAGAGTTACTAGCTTTTACCACTTCATTGATGAATATATCTTTAAGCGATGGTATTGACTCTATTCTTTGTTTAGCTATATCCTCTAATTTTAAAAATGTTTCTTGTGCTTGAGCACCTTTAGATGAAACTATGTATATACTCATGTTTGGATATAGCAACATTTTTAACATTGCTATTACGGTTAGTAGAAACGATTTTCCGAAGCTAACCTGCGTCAGTTACGCGAACAAGTCCACACATTGTACTCCGCATTCCATGTATTTTGTAGTATCCATTTTTGGCTATCCATTAATTTAATTCCTAAAAGCATTTCTGCACTTATGATTGGGTTTCTTCTTAAAAACTTTACAATCTCTGCATTTTTTGCATATATCTCTGTTTGTCGTGTAGACAGTTTTACTTTATTTTGTTCACGATTCATAACGCACCACCCCCTTCTTGCTATCTATATCTATCATTTTTTCTTTTCCTTCTTTTGTATATAAGCTCTTAATTTTCTATTATCATCTTCAACATCTAAAACCTTGCCTTCAAGCTCTTTTATTAAATGTCTTTGTTCTGCTATCATAAATCCAACATCATTTTCATCAAATTGTAATTGCTCATCTATAGCTTTTATAGATATGTCTGCGACACGTTTCATACCATATGCTTTCTTTTGGTCGTAGAAGTCAACTTCTGCATCCTCGAAATCCATAGCACGTAACCTTTCCATCATTACAGTCAAATTGGACTTACTCATATTACTATTTGCACGACTTTTTACTGATATTCTATTTTCTTTTGCAATCTTGTCTGTATTGTAAACGATGTCTTTCTTAGTACCATTTAGGGATTTAATAGCAGCGGCATTACTAGCCAACTCTTCCTTATCCCCCATAAGCCCGCTAAGTAGATAGTCTAATTTTCTTATTTGGTTGTTATTGTTAACTACTTGTATAATTTGTGATACTAAAAACTGGTCTTCAACAACATCTTCGTCACCAAAGTAATTCAATAGGTCTGAGTAAAGGAATTTCTGGTCTGATTCAGAAAAACCTTCAAATGGATCATACTCAATTAAGCGAATAACCTCATCTTTTATTTTTCTATCCTCTGGAGACATCTTTATCTTTTCAATATTGCCATTTGCTTGACCTTCATCAAATCTTTCTTGCTCTAATCTGTCTCTAAAATCTTCAATCATTATGTCTTCACCATCATCAAATGGAAGTTGTGAATTATTAATTGCACCTAAGCTATTAACTTGTCTCATATAAGACTGTAGTATCTTGATAGGCATCAGTTTTCCATCACCAACCGTAGACACTTGCTTAATAGCACCATCTAATATATTACTATCAAATCCAACATCAATTTTTCTGCATGTATAGTACATTGCTAATCGAATGTTATCATTGTGTTCGTTATAATATTTTTCAACCATCTTATATATACATGACTTACAAATTGGTATATGCCCAACACCTCTAAATACAGATTGTCCGCCTGCAACATAGAAGTTAGCCAATCCAATTGGATTTCCACCATGTAAAACACACATTATTTGCTCTACCTTACTCATTCTCATCCCCCTTTCACAAATTCATATAAATACAAAAACACACCTCAAAAGAGATGTGTTCATAATTTACACGAATTTACATTTCTATAAAATCATCAAGAAATTCCAACAAAATTTCCTTAATACACTCAGGACACGCACATGTTTCTGATAATATTTCTGAATAACCATCTAACAATTCATCCATAACCTGATTGAAGTCTTCTTTTTGATATTGAATATAATCATCCTCATCATC
>DATERO010000368.1:0-2491 GCA_035271465.1 Dysgonamonadaceae bacterium
AATGATTTGTATTAACTCAATTTCGTTCAACAATGAATCTGACCCTACAATATCTGCATCGCACTGAAAGAACTCACGGTATCTACCCCTCTGTGGCCTATCGGCACGCCAAACAGGCTGAATTTGATAACGCTTGAAAGGGAATGTTATTTCATTGCGGTGCATCACAACATAGCGTGCAAAAGGAACAGTAAGGTCGTAACGTAATCCTTTATCAGATATTTTATTTGCAGTAGCAGCAGAGTTATTTTCTGTAATATCTTCAGCGTCCATACTCTTAAGGAAATCACCCGAATTGAGTATTTTAAAAAGTAATTTGTCACCCTCATCACCATACTTTCCCATGAGTGTAGAGAGATTTTCCATTGCAGGTGTTTCTATCTGCTTAAAGCCATACAGCTTATAAACATCCTTAATTGTGTCGAATATATAGTTGCGTTTCGCCATTTCTTCGGGCGAAAAATCACGAGTTCCTTTTGGGAGCGATGGTTTTTGCATATCATTAATTGAATGTGTCGTTAATATTGATGTGCAAAGATAATGATTTTATGCAGAGTTGAGAAAAAGGACTTTATCCAAAGTGTTTTATTTTCAGTCTTAAGTATCTGCTTGTAATAGTTTTATATGTAATGAGATTATACAACCTTATAATTTTTTTTCTATCTTTGAACGCACTAATAATAACCTATTGAATAATCAACTAATTTATAATATTAAACCAAACAATATTTTCGCATGAAAAAAAACATTGCAATTATTTCAGTTTTCTTACTCATTAGTCTCTTTAGCTTAAATGCACAACAAGATTTAGAGTTGACACACCGCCACGAGGTGAAGCTCAATCTTGGAAGCAGTGTATTTTTGGCTTTCCCTGAAGTATCTTACGAATACATTCTGAGTGAGGATATGACTGTGGGAGCTGCTATGGGTTTTGGATTTGATACGGAAAATGGGGATGGTTATAGTTTTAAGACAACACCATTTTTGAGATGGTTCTTTGGTCGTAATGCACTACAGCCAGCAACGGGTTTTTTCTTAGAAGCCAATGGAGCATTGGGAACTCAAGATTTTTATAGATACAATACAACAACATTGAATGATTATAATTGGGTTAGTGAGTCCATGTTTACAGCTGGCTTAGGCTTGGCGGTAGGATGGAAATATCTATCAAGAAACGATTGGAGTGGTGAGCTATTCATGGGTGTGGGTCGTAATTTTGTTTACGATAAAAATTACGACGATGTGTCACTCTACTCACGTATAGGTGTTTCAATTGGGAAAAGGTTTTGATGTAGGAAACACATTAAATTGAGTTTATCCATTTAAAGAACTTCTCCATTTGGATAGGTTCTTTTTCATTTTTAGTTGAAGCTCAACTCTAGATAGAGTCCATGGCTGTAAATTTCATTTTTTTTCCGTATTTGCGAGATAGAAATTTACTCTCACTTCGCAAGCAAAAAACCATCTCTACCAAATCATTTTCCATATCCAAAGAAACATTCTACCCTTCTTTTCTGTTAATAAATAGAATCAATCATTGTTATACACAAAACAGAGGTTGAAGCATCATGTTTTTTTATATCAAAAGAAACTATAAAGAATTTGTAAATAAACTGCACACATAAAACATCAACATATGAACTACAGAATAGAAAAAGATACATTAGGAGAAATACAAGTAGCTAACGACAAGTACTGGGGAGCACAAACCCAACGATCGCTTGAAAACTTCCCTATTGGCCCTGAAGCATCTATGCCAATTGAAATAATTTACGGATTTGCTTATTTGAAGAAAGCTGCAGCTATTACCAATAGCAAGCTGGGATTGTTGAGCAAAGAAAAGACTGATTTAATAGCACAGGTATGTGACGAAATAATGAAAGGAGAGTTGGATGATCAATTTCCTTTAGTTCTTTGGCAAACTGGCTCGGGCACGCAGACGAATATGAATTGCAATGAGGTAATTGCTCACAGGGCTCACGTTTTGCAAGGAAGTAAGTTGGGCGAGGGTACATTGTTTATTCATCCCAACGATGATGTAAATATGTCGCAATCATCCAACGACACTTTCCCAACTGCCATGCACATTGCAGCTTATAAGAAATTGGTTGAAGATACCATTCCTGCTATTGAGCGATTGAAAGATACTTTAGCCAAGAAGACGGAAGAGTTTAAGGATGTAATAAAGATTGGACGTACCCATTTAATGGATGCAACACCTTTATCATTAGGTCAAGAGTTTTCGGGCTATGTGGCACAATTGGAACATGGAGTGAAAGCCCTTAAAAATACGCTACCTCACTTGTCTGAATTGGCAATGGGGGGAAGTGCAGTTGGAACAGGATTGAACACTCCAAAAGGGTATTCCGAGGAAGTTGCTGCAACTATTGCTATCTTGACGGGCTTACCGTTTGTAACGGCACAAAATAAGTTTGAAGCATTGGCAGCCAATGATGCAATGGTGGGCAGTCATGGTGCATTGAAACAACTG
>DATERO010000369.1:0-9125 GCA_035271465.1 Dysgonamonadaceae bacterium
ATGTCATTTCCTGCCAGTATTGCTTTTACACTCATGGACGGTTGATTGGAAACTCCACGCATTGCCATACCATCAGTGAAAGTTAAACCAGAAAAGCCCATCTCTTCTTTCAATAAATCTTTACCAATGCTTGCAGTTAATGTTGAGGGTTGTCCTTTTGTTTGAAGAGAAGGTATGTTTAAATGGCCTATCATCATTCCCGACAAGCCTGCATTGATAAAAGATGCAAATGGGAAAAGCTCCACTTCATCCAATCTATCTTTGTCGTGTGCTATTGTGGGCAATGTTTTATGTGAGTCTTCTGCAGTGTCCCCGTGTCCAGGAAAGTGTTTGGCAACAGCCATTACTCCACCATCTTCCAAACCGCGTGCATAAGCCACACCCTTGATGGCAACATTTTCTGGTTTTTCACCAAAAGAGCGGTCGCCAATCACGGGGTTCTCAGAATTGCTGTTGACATCTAACACGGGTGCAAAGTTGATATGAATACCTAACTCTTTGCTTTGACGTGCCACTTCCTTTCCATACAAATAGATTAGAGAGTCGTTCTTGATAGAGCCCAATATCATATTGCGTGGAAACTTAGGAGCATCAGTCAATCGCATGTTTAAACCCCACTCACCATCTAAGGCAATAAACAATGGTGTTTTCGAAGCCTTTTGTGCATAATTGGTCATGGTTGCTTGGTCAGCAATAGTTCCTTTCGAAAATAATATTCCTCCTATCTTCTGTTCTTGAATGTAACGGTTTATCAGGTTTTTGTTTGCTGTAGATGTCGCAGTTTCTGCTATCACCATAAACAGTTGACCAATGCGTTGATCTTCTGTCAAAGATGAATAGACAGAATCGACCCATGCATTCATTTTAGCTTTATCGGCTTGTCTATATATATTAGGTTCTATTTGTGCCGATGCAAATTGCAGCATAAGCACAAAAAAGAGACTTAAATAAGTTCTATTCATTAGTAAAGTGATTGCTTAACGATTGCGTTAATTAGTTTTTAACTTTTTGAAGCTTTACATCTATACGTCCAACATATACACCACGTCCATTGGTTTGATAAACTAATACTTCTTTGCCATCGAGGTTTTTACGATGTGATGGTTCTTGCATAAATGTATGACTGTGTCCACCAATAATAATGTCGATGTTGCGAGATTCTTCAGCTAGTTTTAGTTCGTTGCCTATACCAAGGTGCGAAAGGCAGATAACTACATCGCACTTTAACTCATTGCGAAGCATCTCTGAAGTTTTATTTACAGTTTCAACAGGAGGAAGAAACTTCAAGCCTTCATAATTCATGGAGGCAATGAGACCAAGAGGTTGGATATTTGCTCCAATTACTCCAACTTTAATTCCATTTTTATTGATTATGAGATAGGGTTTTATGTATTCATCAATAGGTGTTCCAGTAAAATCGTAGTTGGTGCAAACAATTGGGAAGGTTGCTTTTTTTACAATGTCTTCCAATACATCCATGCCATAATCAAACTCATGATTGCCAAGTGTGACTGCATCATACTTAAGAAGATTCATAGCTTCTACTTCCACTTCTCCTTTAAACATATTGAAGTAGGGTGTGCCTTGCAGGAAGTCACCAGCATCGAAAAGTAATACATTTTCATTTTCTTTTCTGACTTTATCTACATATGCCGCTCTACGAACTACACCTCCTAAATCGGGGTTGTATTGATCTGTATCAGGTAGAGGTTCTATTCTGCTGTGTGTATCATTGGTGTGCAATATAACCAACTCTTGTGCTTCAACACCAAACGCAAAACTAAAGATGATTATTATAGAGAAAAAATAGTGTTTCATATCTTCATTTATTATTCAATTGTAATTCTTCCATCTTCTACCGATGAGATCTCTTTTCCTTGTGCAGTTTGTTTATGCACATAATCTATCATGATATCACGAAGAGTTATACCTGTGTTATCTATCTTAACTGCATTCTTAAAAGCGGTCATACTATTATTACCATCGGCAAGATAATCCAGTGTGACAACATTATAGATTTTGTTTCTATCAATTGGTTTCCCATCTAATGTGGCACTAACTATCTTCTGATCTTTAACAAGCAAGTGTGCGTTAGAAGAAATTCCTGCACCTCCAATTCGAGCGTAGGCATCAAAGATCTTTATAAGGTCTTCTCCCTTTAGCTCCAAAAATGCAATTGTATTATCGAAAGAGTATATTTCATATAAATTGCCCATCGTAATTTCACCTTCTGGCATAAATGCTCTGTGACCATTTACGTTCATAATACTTACATCTGCACCATTGGGTAAATGTGTGTCTCCGTACTCTTTCATAACGTCGGAAGTGAAGTTTGTCAATAGGCTTTCGGGACGGCCGTAAGGCATAAACTTAGTTGATGTTCCAACAACAACATTCATTTTATCGTCAAGTACACCTTTATACTTATCAACTAATGCTTGCATTTCACTATTTGTGCCTTGGTCTTGGTTCATTTCTACTATTGAACCTTTCATGTCAACAATAGTGTATCGATAACTACCGCATGAAACAAATAATAGAATTAAAAGCAGGAAAAGAGGCCATTTATATTTCATAATTTAAGGAGCTATTTATAGGTTTTGGGTGGTTGTTATTTTTAAATCGAAAATATATAGTTCTTCAAAAATAATAATTTTATATCAGTCTGATACTACTATTCATATTTTGAATTAGCATTTGCACTTAATTAACAATGCAGTTTAGATAAAAGTTTCTAATAAGAACTTATTAAGTTCTCTCTTGTAAAGAGGACTTGCATATTTGTTGTACCTTACTCCAATAATAGGATGTAGATTCAAAAAATGTGGTTAAGTTGGTGTGCGTTAGAAGTAGCATGGTCTTGAAAAATGAATTTATTAGGATGTAAATAACTGAGCCAAAATCGCAATAACAAAATATAGAGAGATATTTTTGGCATATTGGAATAATAAAATTAATTTTGCACTCCTAAATCCAAAGCGAAGAAACTATTCCAAATCATTTGATTTTCAAACATAAAAGTTTCTTTGATACAAAGACAGAAATTAATAACTAACATAAAAATAAATCATTGGGATGAATATATCGCTCAATAAAACTGATAATGTAAACGGCATAATAACCATAGAAATGGAAAGAGCCGATTTTCAAGAGAACGTAGATAAATCGTTGAACCAATTAAAACGCAAAGCCAACATGCCAGGCTTTCGTCCAGGTAAAGTTCCAATGGGAGTAGTTAAAAAGCTTTACGGAGCGTCTGTTTTATCAGAGGAGATAAATAAGTTGATAAATAGCACACTGACCAACTACATACAAGAGAACAAACTTCCCCTATTGGGTGAGCCATTACCAAAAGAAAATTCTGATAAAGAGTTGGATTTTGAAAAAGACGAGCAGTTTACTTTTGATTTCGAAGTTGGCTTGTCTCCAGAACTTGATTTAGTTTTTGACAAAAATGACACACTGCCTTATTTCAAAGTAAAGTTGGAGGAAGAGTTGCTTGATAAACAAATTGACGGTTACAAACAAAATTTTGGTACTTATGACAAGATTGAGGAATCAGCTGTAGAGACTGATTTGTTAAAAGGCGCAGCTGTTGAACTAGAAAATGGTGAACCAAAAGAAGGAGGAATTGTAGTTGAAAATGCAATTTTGATGCCTTCATACATAAAAAAAGACGAAGAGACTAAAAATCGCTTTGTTGGCGCTAATGCTGGTGATGCTGTGATTTTCAACCCTTTGAAAGCTTATGATAATGAGGCTGAAATTGCTTCGTTCTTGAATTTGCCAAAAGAAGAGGCTGCTGAAGTAACTTCTGATTTCCAATTCAAAATCAATGAAATAACAAGATTTAAAGAAGCTGAATTAAATCAAGAGTTGTTCGATAAAGTATTGGGCGAAGGAGTTGTTTCTGATGAAGAGTCTTTCAAAGCAAAAATTGAGGAGTCATTAAATAATCAGTTTGTACCCGACACTGACTATTTCTTTATGAAAGAAGCCAGAAAGATGATGCTAGAGAAAATGGAGGATGCTGAATTCCCGGAAGAGTTTTTGAAGAAATGGTTGAAACTTACCAATGAGAATGCTACGGACGAATTGATAGTGAAAGATTTCCCCAATATTTTGAATGATATTAAGTATCAACTTGCAAAGGAGAAAATCATAAAAGATAACGATATTAAAACTGAACCATCGGATGTTCAGGAACTTGCTACACAAGTTGCTCAGTCACAATTTGCACAGTACGGAATGAGCAATCTACCTGTAGACATGTTGAAAGATTACGTGAAGCGTATGCTCGAAAATGAAGAGACAGTGAACGGGTTGTTTGCACGAGTTGTAGAAAACAAGATTGCTGCTTGGCTGAAAGAGAATATTACGCTTGATATAAAAGAAATCACCTCAGAGGAGTTTTCAAAAATTACAGCCGAAGAAAATCAAACTGTAGAAAACGATAACGACGACACAGATGCTACTGAAGACGACGACGTTCAGGAAGTAGATGTAGAAGAGGAAAAAGAGACTAAAGAAGGAGATAAAGCGGAAGAGTAATCTTCGAAATAGGATAGGGCAGAGGGCTTTTGCAGTTGATATGCAATTACAAAGTTGATTTGTGGAATTATTAAATTTAATTCTTAACTTTGTTCTGTATGTTTCATTAGTAAAAGCCTTCTGTTTTTTTTAAATGAATCTCGATATCAACGGTATGGCATGTTTTTTGCATTGCTGTATTTGAACTTCAAGGTAAACGGTAGAAGTTCATAAATAAGATTTATAAAAACACCAATTGTAAGATTGGTTTAACTATACAAATATGGATAAAGATTTCAGAAAATACGCAGTAAAACATTTAGGAATGAATGGGCTATCATTAGATGGCTATGCTAAAATAAACAGCAAGTTAATCACTCCAAATATTACAAGTAGTTATATTTCTCCAACTATTATTGAAGAAAGACAATTGAATGTAGCTCAAATGGATGTTTTCTCTCGTCTTATGATGGATCGCATCATTTTCCTGGGAACACAAATTGATGATTATACAGCAAACGTAATTCAAGCACAACTACTTTACTTAGACTCTGCAGATACTGGTAAAGATATTTCAATTTATATTAACTCACCTGGTGGGTCTGTTTATGCAGGCTATGGAGTGTATGATACTATGCAATTTATTTCAAGCGATGTATCGACAATCTGTACTGGTATTGCTGCATCTATGGCTGCTGTATTGTTGGTGTCTGGTACGCCCAAGAAACGATTTGCTCTTACTCACTCACGTGTCATGATACACCAACCACTTGGAGGTGTTCAGGGTCAAGCATCTGACATTGAAATTACAGCACGTGAAATTGCTAAGGTAAAGCAAGAACTATTTGCTATAATATCAAAGCATTCTGGTAAACCAATTGAAGAAGTAGCACGTGATTCAGATAGAGACTTCTGGATGACTGCCTCTGAAGCAAAAGAGTATGGAATGGTGGATGATGTGTTAGTAAAGAAATAAACGATAGTAATAGAGAAAACGATAATAAATAGAAATGGCTAAGAAAAGTCCAAGTAAAAATCAATGCAGTTTTTGTGGTAGACCTGATAATGATGTGAATCTTTTGATTGCAGGAGTTACAGGTCATATCTGTGATCTTTGTGTTGAGCAAGCCCATGGCATTGTAAATGAATCAATAAAACCTTCTCGCAAATCAGGGCCAGGTTTTTCATTAAGTTCGCTACCTAAACCAAAAGAAATAAAATCATTTGTTGACCAATATGTAATTGGACAGGAAGATGCAAAACGTTATTTATCAGTTGCAGTTTATAATCACTATAAACGCTTGCTACAAGTTGACACTGAAGATGATGTAGAGATCGAAAAGTCTAACATTATTATGGTTGGCTCAACTGGTACAGGCAAAACACTCTTAGCCCGTACGATAGCTAAAATGCTACATGTACCTCTTACTATAGTTGATGCAACTGTTTTGACGGAAGCTGGATATGTGGGAGAGGATATTGAAAGCATTCTTACAAGATTGTTACAAGTTGCAGAATACGACGTTCCCACAGCTGAAAGAGGAATTGTTTTTATTGATGAAATTGATAAAATAGCTCGAAAAAGCGACAATCCCTCTATCACTCGTGATGTGAGTGGAGAAGGTGTACAGCAAGGCTTATTGAAGTTGTTGGAAGGATCAGTAATTAATGTACCGCCACAAGGAGGACGAAAACATCCAGACCAAAAGATGATTCCAGTAGACACTAAAAACATTCTATTTATTGTTGGTGGTGCATTTGATGGAATCGAAAAGAGAATCGCTCAACGTTTAAATACACGTGTAGTTGGATATTCTGCAAGTAGAGACACCGCTCAAATTGATCGCAAGAACTTGATGAAATATATCACTCCATTAGATCTTAAGTCTTTTGGATTGATTCCTGAGATTATTGGTAGATTGCCTGTACTTACATATCTAAATCCCTTAGATAAAGACGCACTGTTGCGTATACTTACTGAACCAAAGAACTCAATAACCAAGCAATACATTAAGTTGTTTGAAATGGATAAGATAACTCTTACATTTGATGATGATGTATATGAATATATTGTTGACAAAGCACTTGAGTTTAAGTTAGGTGCAAGAGGTCTTCGTTCAATAGTTGAAGCAATAATGATGGACTCCATGTTTTCGATGCCAAGTCAAAAGATCAAAGAACTGCACATAACTCGAGAATATGCAGTTGAGAAATTACAAAAATCAAATATTGAAACTTTAAGAGTTGCATAAAATATAGAGCTTAGCTTAAAAATATGTTGCAATAGGTGCTAATTTTTAGAAGCTTATTTTGACTTTTGGTCTGTAGCTTGTTTAATAGGGCAACACATAAGTTCTTTCGATTTACTCAAAATTGATTTAATAATCATTTACTTATAAATGGATTCTATTAAATAATTGCGTGAGGCGTAAAAAATACATTTTTAACAATTCCTTTTTTTTTAATTCAAATTTTATCTCTTACCTTAGTCTAAAATTAATTCTACGGAAGTTTAAAGATTTAACTTGATTTCTAAACACAATGAACAACCAGAATCGACTTCCACATATCTTAGAAATGAACAAAGAGATTATATACGAAAATTTAAAAAAGTTTTTTGGCTTCGATACTTTCAAAGGTAATCAGGAGGCTGTAATAAATAGTATTTTAAACAAACAAGACACATTTGTTTTAATGCCCACAGGAGGTGGCAAGTCTTTGTGCTATCAACTACCAGCGTTAATGCTTCAAGGTACTGCTATTGTTATTTCACCTTTGATTGCTTTGATGAAAAACCAAGTTGACGCAATGCGTAACTATGGTGAAGAAGATGGTATAGCACACTTTATGAATTCGTCTCTCACTAAGTCTGAAATAGAGAAAGTGAAAATGGATGTTACAAGTGGGAAAACAAAATTGTTATATGTAGCGCCCGAATCTTTGACAAAGCAAGATAATATTGATTTTTTACGTCAAGTACCAATTTCATTTTATGCGGTTGATGAAGCTCACTGCATCTCTGAATGGGGGCATGACTTTAGACCCGAATATCGAAGAATAAGAGCAATTATTTCAGAAATTGGATCAAAACCTGTAATAGCTCTTACTGCAACAGCAACACCTAAAGTGCAACACGATATTCAGAAGAACTTGGGTATGAGTGATGCATCGGTTTACAAATCGTCGTTTAATCGTCCTAATCTATATTATGATGTTCGTAAAAAAACAGATAAGGTTGATAGTGATATAATCAAATATATACTTACGCAAAAAAATAAATCAGGAATTGTTTATTGTCTCAGTAGAAAAAAAGTAAATGATTTTGCTGAGATTTTACAAGCAAATAATATAAATGCTTTACCCTACCATGCTGGTATGGACCCTCAAACGCGCAGTAACAATCAAGATGCATTTTTAATGGAAAAAGCAGATGTTATTGTTGCAACAATTGCGTTTGGTATGGGTATTGATAAACCCGATGTTAGATATGTAATACATTATGATATCCCTAAAAGTCTTGAAGGTTATTACCAAGAAACTGGACGTTCGGGACGTGATGGCGGAGAAGGTAAATGTATAACTTTTTATTCAAATAAAGATTTACAAAAACTTGAGCGTTTTATGCAGGGGAAACCCGTTGCAGAACAAGAGATAGGTCGACAACTACTTAATGAAACAGCATCGTATGCTGAAACATCTATCTGCCGAAGAAAGTTTCTCTTACATTACTTCGGAGAAGATTACAACATTAATAATTGTGGGCAATGTGATAACTGTTTAAACCCAAAAATAAGAGTGGAAGCAAAAGAATTATTAGTTACGGTTTTAGAAGCAATAAAAGTGCTTAAAGAGAAACACAAAACCGATTATATGATCAATTTCCTAATAGGAAAAGAAACATCGGAAATTGAAACTTTCGGACATAATGAATTAGAGGAATTTGGTTCTGGTTCGGATGAAGATGCAGGTACATGGGATACGGTAATCCGTTACGCATTACTTGAAAACTATTTGAAAAAAGAGATTGAGAACTATGGCCTTCTAAAAATCACCAAAAAAGGAAAAGATTTTTTAAAGAAGCCTGTCTCTTTCAAAATCACAAAAGATGACCTATCAGATTCTGAAGAGGATTTAGACGATGCAGATTTAATTTTATCGGCAGGAGGCAACTCTGGAGCAGGTGACCCTGCTTTATTTGCTATGATGAAAGACTTGAGGAAAAAACTTTCAAAAAAACTGAATGTTCCCCCTTATGTGATCTTTCAAAACCCATCTTTGGAAGCAATGGCAACAACTTATCCAATAACAATAGAAGAGTTGCAAAATATGCCGGGCGTTGGTTCAGGAAAAGCAAAGAGGTATGGCAAAGAGTTCATTGAGCTTATTAAGAAACACGTTGACGAGAACGAAATTGAGCGTCCAGAAGATTTAAGAGTAAGAACTGTTGCCAATAAATCAAAACTAAAAGTATCTATCGTTCAAGGAATTGATAGAAAAGTTGCTTTAGATGATTTAGCTGAGTCAAAAGGAATAGAGTTTGACGAGATGCTTTCAGAAATTGAAGCTATTGTTTATTCAGGCACAAAAATAAATAT
>DATERO010000370.1:0-4924 GCA_035271465.1 Dysgonamonadaceae bacterium
AATGCCCCGAAATGATAATGGGAATTGGTTCAATTGTTGATGCTCCTACAGCTTCATTATATCTCCAATTAGGAGCTAACTTTGTTGTTAGCCCATTGCTCAACCCAGATATTTTTAAAGTTTGTAATCGAAGACAAGTTGTATATTCTCCTGGATGCGGTTCTGTTTCAGAAATTGGATATGCACAAGAGTTAGGTGCAGAGATTGTAAAAGTATTTCCAGGGGGAAGTGTAGGTGGACCCTCATTTGTGAAAAATGTAATGGGTCCTATGCCATGGTCACGAATAATGGTGACAGGTGGTGTAGAGCCTACTGAAGAGAACTTATCTGCTTGGTTTCAAGCAGGTGTTAGTTGTGTAGGAATGGGGTCTAATCTATTTCCTAAAGAAGTACTTGAAAATAAAGAATGGCACAAAATTACAGAATTATGCAAAAGTAGTTTGAAGTTAATTCAATCTTACAAAAAGTAAGATAAACGATACTTTATATAACTGAGGGGTTAGGGTTGAATGCTCTAATCCTTCTTTTTTTATATATGTTTGAGATAATATTTCTGACTAACCTCATATTATTGTGTAATTTTGCAAAGTTCATTTAGCTCATAATAAAACTCAAAGATAATACATGATTGTTTTAATCGTTTTGATAGTGGCAGGATTCACTGCTTTAATATTTGGTGCAAATTGGCTAGTAGACGGTTCATCTGCTTTAGCAAAAAAATATAGTGTTTCTGATTTAATTATTGGTTTAACAATAGTATCATTTGGTACATCTGCACCTGAGTTAGTAGTTAATTCTGTTGCTTCTATCAATGGATACTCCGATATTATATTAGGGAATATTATTGGGAGTAATAACTTTAACTTGTTTATAACGCTTGGTATAGCGGGATTGATCTATCCAATGTGGGTTCAAAAATCAACAGTCTGGAAAGAAATTCCTATTTCATTAATAGCCGCAGTTGCACTGTTATTATTAGCAAACAACTTTTTTATTGGTGCAACATCAGGAATATCAAGAATAGACGGAATTATTTTACTATTATTCTTTGCTGGCTTCATTTTCTACGTATTTAAGCAAATGAAATCAGGGGTAGAGCCCATTGAAGAAATAACTTATGAGCATAAATCAAATTTAAAGATATGGGGACTCATAATTATCGGATTAGCAGGTCTTATTATTGGAGGCCAATTAGTAGTTGATAATGGTGTGCAACTAGCAACACAGCTAGGAGTGAGCGAGAAAATAATTGGTCTAACTATTATTGCTATTGGAACATCATTGCCTGAATTGTTAACATCGGTGGTTGCAGCATTAAAAAAGAACACTGGAATTGCTATAGGAAACATTATAGGTTCAAATATTTTCAATATATTTCTCATTCTGTCTGTTAGTTCCCTTATTGCTCCTATTTCATACAATCTTTCTTTTAACACAGATATCTATATATTGATAGGTGGTACACTGTTTCTTTTTCTGATGATGTTTATTGGCAAAAGACACAAGTTAGATAGATGGGGAGCTGCTTTACTGTTAATATTTTATTTAGCATATACATTCTATTTAGTGTGGTTAGAATTATAGAGTGAGCAATGCTTATGGATCAATTTTTCAAAAAACACCCTGCTAAAAAAATAAACTATATTTGCATCGACAAAAAATTTCTTTTATATGTATAATTGAAAGAAAAGAGTATTTATAGTAGTAATAAAAGAAAATAAATGAAAATAGGTAATATAACCTTTCCAAAATATCCTGTGTTTTTGGCACCCATGGAGGATGTCACAGACATATCCTTCCGATTGATGTGCAAAAAATTTGGTGCAGACATGGTTTATACTGAGTTTGTATCGAGCGATGCACTGATTCGCAACATTGAAAGGACGAATCAGAAACTGACCATTTGTGAAGAGGAGCGACCCGTCACTATACAAATATACGGACGAGATGCGGAATCAATGGTAGAGGCAGCAAAAATATGCGAAGAAGCCAATCCCGATATACTTGATATTAACTTTGGTTGCCCAGTAAAAAAGGTAGCAGGCAAGGGAGCAGGTTCGGGCATGTTGCGTACACCCGAGTTGATGTTGGAGATAACCGAAAAGGTAGTGAAAGCAGTAAACATACCCGTTACGGTGAAAACTAGATTGGGCTGGGATGACAACTCTAAAATAATTGTTTCGCTTGCTGAGCAATTGCAAGATTGCGGCATACAAGCTCTTACAATTCATGGACGTACACGTGCTCAGATGTATAGAGGAGAAGCAGACTGGTCACTCATTGCTGATGTAAAAAACAATTCTCGAATGCATATTCCCATTATTGGTAATGGAGATGTAGATTCGCCACAGATGTGCAAACAACGATTCGATGAAACTGGTGTTGATGCTGTAATGATTGGACGTGCTTGTTTTGGGGCGCCTTGGATATTTCGTGAAGTGAAACACTATTTAGATACTGGAGAAATCTTGCACGATGAGTCTTTTCAATGGTATTTAGATGTACTTAAAGAACAGGTTTTGCAATCAGTGAAAATGCTTGACGAGCGCAGAGGTATTTTGCACATTCGAAGACATCTTGCCAATACACCTCTTTTCAAAGGCATCCCTGAATTTAAACCTACACGTATTGCAATGCTTCGTGCTGCAACTGTAGATGAGTTGTTTGAAATTATGGACAATATAGGAGAACAATTTCAGTTGCATTAAACGATTGTCTATTCTATCCATCCAACTAAGACATACATTAAAGTTTAATCCATATGAAAAAGAAAATATTGCTATTCACCACACTTTTTGCATTTATTCTAAACGCTTCAGCACAAGAATCAATTATTAGAGATGTATTTGAAAAGTTTGTTGAAGACAAAATATCATCGATGCAAGAGGTGATTGATATAAATGACGAGCAAGCCAGACAACTTAAAGAGGTAGAGTTAAATTTCCTGTTGGATGTGAACTCAGCTGATAAATGCTGGTTGTGCAATACTAAGAAACGGGTTGAAAAACTGAAAACTAAGAAAGAAGAGCAACTAAAAGAGATATTGAGACTTGATCAATTTATTAAATACGATGCCATTGATAAAAAGAAAATAAAAAAGCATCCAATATGGATGCTTGATAAATAAAGTTGTTTCGAGAAGACAAAGAGAAAGCCTAAAGGCTATTTATTTTTTCTATTCTCGGTTACGCACATCGTCGTACATTTCGAAACGCCTTCTATCTTTCATTATTGAATTAGATCCTTCTACTTTAAACATATTTGGCTGTGTTGCAACCTTAGGCGTTCCTAATGATCGAGTTTGTAATGCATTTCCTGTAATCTGATTTATAGCAATGCTCAATAAAGGATCTTCTGTGTTACCGAACTCAACCAAACGAAGTGTCTCAAACTCATCAACTCCGAAATCAGGAGTAAAACCATTAGAGAAATCAGATTTACCTTCACTGTTGTAAAATTTTACGGTAATGGGTTGCAAGCTCCAATTGTTTTTAGGGTCATCTTTATCAGAAATATTCCAAGAACCGACGTTCTTACCATAAGTGGTTTCTCCAATTAAAATGACATCCATATATGGTTTCAATCCATTTATAATAAACTCGCTTGCAGACGCACTGTATCTTGAAACAAGTACGTAAAGACGTGGGAGATTTAATGCTGGAACAGGAATTTCCTTTCTTCCGAACTTTATTTTATCGATGAAATAATGATTTTCTTTATATTCTCTTTGTAGTAAATCATTGTATTCAGCCTTTGCTAATACATCCTTTGTTGATCTATCTTTCACCAAAGCACTTGCTAATGCTATAGCAGTAGAAACAGGTCCCCCACCATTGTAGCGTAAATCCAATATCATTTCTGTTGCTCCTTTAGCCTTTATACGGGCTAATGTTTCCATTAGCAACTCGTCGTATTCATGGGAGTCGACAGTTTCACCATTAGCAAAGAAATTATAAACCATATAGCCAATTTTCTTATCGCCAAAGTTAGTATATACACTATCCATATATACAGGTTTTTCGGCAAAGTCTTTCTCAATTTGTATGGTTATATCCTCGCCTCTCGTCAAATTGTATTCTTTGGTTTTGGTATCATATATAAAATCAGCCATGGTAAGAGTTTTATCTTCAGTTCCAGACAATATGGTTGCGCTGTTATTGTTAGTTATCTCCTTTCCATTAACTGCTGTAATAAAACGACCTCTATTAACACCTTTTGAATAAGCATCTGATCCTTTCTTAGGATAGAGAACAAGAAAGTATTCGATATTACTATTTTCGTGTGTAACACGAATATATTCAAATCCAATATCATTTGAGTTAGTCGCACTTACTGGACTCTCTGAGCTGTCAGAGTCCTCATCAATCCATGAGAATCTATATCCATCCTTGCTTCTATCTTTATTACTAAGAAGAGATTCAAAAAAAAGATCTGGTTTAAGCGAAAAATCAGGTTTTTTTGGGATATCATTGGTCCAATAATAGGATGTGACCATGTTTTCGTATATCCAATCATTCACGTGTTTGTTATCATTAGATTCCTCATTAGGTTTGTCAACAATTGGCAAATCCTTGTCTGAACAAGAACTTGCAACAAAAAGCACAATGAGTGATATGGAGAGAAGAGAATATAATTTTCTCATAGTTTTCGGTTGTTTAGTTGGGTGTACATTTATTAGAATACCTACTTGCTCAATAGTTTAAACGTAAACACTTAAAAACTATTGCTTGTTCAGTTTATTATGTTTTGTAGGGAGTAGTTATAGAATTAATTCACCTTTGCCATGACGCGTAATTTCTAAGGTTTCCGAAGTGCAATCTATTATCGTTGAAGGTTCTAAACCTCCGTATCCTCCATCAATCACAATATCTGCAATATCACCCCACTTTTCGTGAATAAGCTCTGGGTCGGTCCTGTACTCCTC
>DATERO010000371.1:0-2976 GCA_035271465.1 Dysgonamonadaceae bacterium
CTCCAATCTTATCTCATTAGCAACATCAGGAAAAAAAGATGCTACTAAAAGATATAGATTGAATGCTACAAAGGGGAGTAAATGCAGAAGTAGCTTCTTGTTAAATCTTTTCCGTTTTGAGACCAAGCGCGAAACGTATAAATACAGAAAGGCTCCTTGTAACATGAAAAGTGAGATGAAGCTGGCAGAAAGTATATGAAACTGTGTAAACAACTCATGTGAGTACAACGAATAACTACCAATAAAAAGTCCCAGATATGTTAACCAGACAATAAGTATGTTGTCATGAATCATCCTTGATTTCTTCTGAAAAAGCAGAAGTGAGAAAAAGAATGCATTAAAAACTGCTATGTAAAAAAAATACTTCATAGATAACTTTAAAACATCACTTTTGTAAATATATTATTTTTATTTCTTCTTTTGCTATAAATCGCTTTTTTGTTTGTCACTGTATTCATATAATGAGGGGTATATTATTCTTATAGCAATGGTATTGCTTGCAATATCTTCTAATTCGCTCACCACTAACAATGAATAAGCAGAGTAAATGCTAAATGATTATTATTAATATTTAACCAAATTAGTGTGTTAATTATCTTACTTTTGATAATCGGAATAATAACAAATGAGATAAATACAAAACTGAGTACTTTCTAATATCTACTTGCAATAAACTATATCAGGTTGATGGATATAAGTATAAGAATTAGAAAAAATGAATTCCAGTAATACTATACTAATACATTTACTTATTTTTAAATTATTAAATCTATGAAACATTTACTCACAATAACAATAGGCTTGTTATTTACTATCACACTAAATGCTCAAGTCAGCGAAATGACTGTTGAGACTAAAAAAATTGGTGCCGAAATTCAACCAACAATGTATGGTCTATTCTTCGAAGACATAAACTATGCTGCTGATGGAGGTCTATATGCAGAACTGATTAAAAATCGGTCATTTGAGTTTCCACAAAATTTGATGGGATGGGAAACTTATGGAAATGTAGTCATAAAGAACGACGGACCATTTGAAAGAAACCCCCATTATGTTCATTTATCGTATGCTGGACATGATCACAAGCATACAGGTTTACAAAATGAAGGGTTCTTTGGTGTTGCTGTAGATAAAAACAAAGAGTATCGTTTTTCGGTATGGGCTCGAGCCACAGAGGGCAACAGTAAAATTAGTGTGGAATTAGTAGATGTTTCTTCAAATGGAGAGATACAAGCTTTTGTTTCACAAGAGTTAAGCATTGATTCAAAGGAATGGAAGAAGTATGAAATTGTATTGGAATCACCTGAGACTCATATGAAGTCAAAACTACGTATTTTTCTTAGGTCGAACAACCCTGTAGATTTAGAACATGTTTCTCTTTTCCCTGTGGAGACATGGAACGGACATGAAAATGGCTTAAGGAAAGATTTGGCTCAAGCTCTATATGACATTCATCCTGGTGTGTTTCGATTTCCAGGAGGCTGCATTGTTGAAGGGACAGACCTGGAGACACGTTATGACTGGAAAAAAAGTGTAGGAATAGTTGAAAACAGACCTTTAAATGAAAATCGTTGGCATTATACATTTGCTCATCGTTTATTCCCCGACTATTTTCAAAGTTATGGATTGGGTTTCTACGAATACTTCTTATTCTCCGAGGAGATTGGTGCTGAACCACTTCCAGTTATAAGTGTTGGTTTGGCTTGCCAGTTCCAAAATAACGTAGAGGAAGCTCATGTACCAGTAGACCTATTAGACCCATACATTCAAGATGCCTTAGATCTTATTGAATTTGCGAATGGTGATGTTTCTACAAAATGGGGAAAACTACGAGCAGAAATGGGTCATCCTGCACCATTTAACATGAAATATCTTGGAGTAGGAAATGAACAGTGGGGTGAAGAATATATTGTACGATTAGAGCCTTTCATCAAAGCCATTCGTGACGTTCATCCCGAAATAAAAATAATAGGTGGTTCAGGACCAGGGTCAGAAGGAAAAGATTTTGAGTATCTATGGCCAGAAATGAAACGATTGAAAGTTGACCTAGTAGATGAACACTTTTATAGACCCGAAAGCTGGTTTTTAAAACAAGGAGCTCGCTATGATAGTTACGATAGAAATGGGCCGAAAGTTTTTGCTGGTGAATATGCTTGTCATGGTAGTGGTAAGAAATGGAATCACTATAATGCTGCTCTTCTTGAAGCTGCCTTCATGACTGGGCTTGAAAGAAATGCAGACATAGTACATATGGCAACATATGCTCCACTTTTTGCACACGTAGATGGATGGCAATGGCGTCCTGATATGATCTGGTTTGACAATTTAAGATCTGTAAAAACAGTAAGCTATTATGTGCAGCAGCTATATGCCCAAAACAAAGGCACCAATGTATTACCTCTTTCCATGAATGGAAAACCTGTGACTGGAGCAGATGATCAAAAAGGATTGTTTGCAACTGCAGCATGGGATGCATCAAAAAAAGAGATAATTGTGAAAATTGTGAATATATCTGATGATTCTCAGCATGTAAGAGTTAATCTTAATGGAGTTAAAAAGAATGAGAGGCTAAGTAATGGAAAACTTATCACATTGAAGTCTCGCGACTTAGATGCAGAGAATACGTTGGATAATCCAAATTTGATTGTACCCGTTGAAAGCAGGGTTTCAATTGAGGGCAACGTATTGGAGTCTAAAATAGATGCTCATTCGTTTTACGTTTTTAAGTTTGATCTCCAGTAATTTATTAGTTGTTTAATTGATTAAAACTACTTGATTAAATAGCTTGAGTTAGTTCATAACTCTTTTTAATTTGAGGGGTTAAAGCATGACTTTAATCCCTCAATAATTTTTTATTTACATTAATCAGATAAAAGAAGATGATTATTCGCTCATCACTTCTTCAGGGTCATTTAGCACATCAAATGCTACGAATGTAGGAGTTATTCGTCGCATATCAAAATGTATCACCGCATT
>DATERO010000372.1:0-2109 GCA_035271465.1 Dysgonamonadaceae bacterium
TGCTGCTTGTGAAATCATACCTGCCTCTTTGGCAAATACAATAGAGTTTTTCAAATTACGTGGATCATTCAATCCATCAAACGATCGAGCAATATCTGTGCCTTGTTTCTTCTTTACCTGAAACATAAGCTTCCTCACATCAGCTGGGACGGGACTCATACGAATTCCGTTCAACCCGCGCTCTAGCATATGTGTTTGTATGCCTGCATCATTAAAAGGTTGGGTCCAATCACGAACAGCTTTGTTGGGGTTTTCACCAAACAAAAGGTTGATTTGCTCAAAACCACCACCATTTGTTTCTACACGGGCAAAACAGCCCATTTTAATTATTTCGGGAGCTACCTCGGTAAGTTGTTTTACCGTAGGAACATACTTTCCCGAAGATTGCCACATGTCTCTGTACAAAAGACTAAATTTAATCTCTTTTTTCATATACTATTTCTTGGTTTATTTTTTCTGTATTGAATCGACTCTTCCTTCACCTTGTGTAACTAAATCAACAACTGCCGCAATAACAGCAAGTTTTTTTGAATTTGTGCTTTTTGTTCCATCGTTGGGTTTTTCAACAACTGGTATATAACGATTGGTGAGATGTATCACTACATTACCTATTATCGTGACAAGAAAGAGAATAATAAAAACCATAATCATTCCCACTGCCAAAAGACCTAACGCTTCATTTATATTTTCCATAAATAACTATTTATTCCCCTTAATCGAACAAGCCGACATATTCTAAATGTAAGAAACAGGGCTATTTAAACTCAAAAATGAAATTGATAGCTACAAAAATACAAAAAAATCTCATTTATACCACGAAAAAAAGCACAATGAGAAAAAAAGGCAGCTTTAAAACTTCTTTACAAGCTATATACTTCACTATTAGAATTCTCTAAAGTGCTTAGAGCGGCTTAACTTGACATCAGAAAGTATCTCCCAGATGCTCCCTAATTAAAATTCATCTTTGAAACTGTTAATTCTGAAGAGTTTGAATAATTCAACTACAACTATAGGTACCAATGATAATCCCAAAACATATATCCAATGAATAGAGTCCATCGCAGTTAACTTAAAAGCTTTCATAAATGGAGGGAAAAGCAAAACAGCTAACATCATTACTGCAGAAACTATAATACCTCCGATAAGTGCTTTGTTTTTAAAGATGTTTGTTCTGAAAGAAGACTTCCTAATTGAGTGAAGGTTGCGTACATGAAACAATTGAGCAAAAGCCAGCACCGCAAATGCCATTGTTTGTCCAAGAACCTGCCCACCATCGTGATATCCTAATAAATATGCTACAAGTGAAATCAGACCAATAGTAACTCCTTGATAAGCAATACGCCAAGTCATCCCTTTTGTAAAGAAGCCTTCTTGAGTATTGCGTGGCTTACGGGTCATTATGTCTTTCTCAGCTGGATCAACACTTAATGCCAATGCTGGCAAACTATCAGTTACTAAATTAATCCATAGGATATGAATTGGCAACAATGGATTACCCAAATTGAAAATTGAGGCAATAAATATTAGAAGTACTTCTCCCACATTGGAAGAGAGCAAAAACTGAATTGATTTAAGAATATTATCATAAATACGACGTCCTTCCTCGATAGCCAAAACAATAGTTGCGAAGTTGTCATCCGTTAATATAACATCGGAAGCATCTTTTGCCACTTCTGTTCCTACTATTCCCATTGCTGTGCCTATATCAGCTTGTTTCAAAGCAGGAGCATCGTTGACTCCATCGCCTGTCATAGAAACTACTTCACCATGCGATTGCCAAGCTTTTACAATACGTACCTTGTGTTCTGGTGCAACACGTGCATACACCGAGTATTTATGAACATCCCTATATAGCTCCTCATCGCTTATCTTCTCAAGATCTGAACCAGTAAGGGCTTTATCTCCTTCATTAAAAAGACCAATTTCTTCAGCGATCGCAACTGCAGTTATTTTGTGATCACCTGTTATCATAACTGGTCGAATACCCGCTGTTCTACATTTTTTCACAGCGTCTATTACTTCAGGCCTGGCAGGGTCAATCATGCCTAACATACCAACAAATGTCAGCTCATTTTCTAACGACTCATCAGTAACCTCACTTGGTATGTT
>DATERO010000373.1:0-2938 GCA_035271465.1 Dysgonamonadaceae bacterium
TTATCAATTTTTGAAATGGGCGCAAAATTCGTTTGACAACTTTAGTGTTGTTCCTCCAGGAATGGGGATTTGTCACCAAGTTAATTTAGAATATCTATCACAAGGAGTTATCGAAAGAGATGGAGCAGCTTTCCCAGACACGGCCGTGGGATTAGACAGTCACACTCCTATGGTTAACGGAGTGGGTGTTTTAGCATGGGGAGTGGGTGGAATAGAAGCAGAAGCAGCTATATTGGGACAGCCAATTTACTTCATCATGCCCGAAGTGATTGGGTTAAAACTAACAGGTAAACTTCCATTAGGATCTACTGCAACAGATTTAGTTCTAACTATTGCCAATGTTCTTAGAAAATATGGAGTAGTAGGAAAGTTTGTAGAAGTATTTGGTCCTGGACTTGATAATCTTTCAGTTCCAGATAGAGCTACCATTGGTAATATGTCACCTGAGTTTGGTTGTACAGTTACACTTTTCCCCATTGATGGTAAAACCATGGATTATATGAAACAAAGCAATCGATCGCCCGAGCAGCTTGAGTTAATAGAAAGCTATTGCAAGGCTAATATGTTATGGCGAGAGAATGAAGATGCTATTAATTATACCGATGTTTTAGAACTTGATGTTTCAACCATTGAACCAACAGTTGCTGGACCAAGCAGACCTCAGGATAAAATCCTCTTGAAAGATTTCAAAGAGAAATTTATTGATCTTTTAGATACTTCTTACCAGAGAGAGTATATCTCTTGGGAAAAAAGAGACATAGATAAATCAATCACTCGTTTTGAAGGAGAAGGTGGAGATTTACTTCAGGATAAATCAAAAAATAAAAATGTTCCAACTGAAATAGAGTCAGTGCAGCGCAATGGTTTAAAAACAGTATGGATAACCAGAGGTCAAGAAAAATTTATGCTTTCGGATGGTGCAGTTGCAATAGCTGCAATTACATCGTGTACCAACACATCCAATCCTTTCGTGATGATTGGTGCTGGTTTAGTTGCAAGGAATGCACGCATACATGGGATTGATGTAAAACCATGGGTTAAAACATCACTTGCTCCAGGTTCGAAAGTTGTTACCGACTATTTGGAGAAAGCTGATTTGATGAAAGACCTTGAAGCATTACAATTTCATTTGGTAGGATATGGTTGCACATCATGTATTGGAAACTCAGGACCATTAGCACCCGACATTGCAAGAGCTGCTGACGATCAAAGCTTAGTGCTTACATCTGTACTCTCGGGCAATAGAAACTTCGAAGCACGTATTCACCCTCAAGTGAAGATGAACTTCTTGATGTCGCCCATGCTGGTAGTTGCTTACGCAATAGCTGGTCGCGTTGATATAGACTTGATAAACGAGCCAATAAGCTACGATTCAAACATGAATCCTGTTTACCTGAAAGATATATGGCCAACAGATGATGAGATTAATGAGATAATGAGTCAAGTGTTAACACCCAAAGATTTCGAGAAAAGTTACGCAGGTATTTTTGAAGGGAACGAAACATGGCGGAATCTGGAAATTCCATCAGGTAAGCTATATGAATGGAATGAAAACTCAACCTACATAAAAGAAATACCATTCTTTCATGGTATATCAAGTGACCCAGAGCCTCTACAAGATATAAAAAATGCACGAGCTCTCTTGGTATTGGGTGATAGTGTTACTACAGACCATATTTCACCTGCTGGTTCATTCAATGAATATTCAGCTGCAGGAAAATACTTAATTGAACATGGAGTTGCAAAGAAAGACTTCAATTCTTATGGCTCTCGTCGTGGTAATGATGAGGTGATGATACGTGGAACTTTCGGCAATGTTCGGATAAAAAATCAACTTGCTAAAAGAGAGGGTGGATATACAACTTACTTGCCTACTAAAGAAGAGATGACTGTATATGACGCAGCAATGAAGTACAAAGAGGACAATACACCTTTGGTTGTACTAACAGGTAAAGAATACGGAAGTGGCTCATCACGCGATTGGGCAGCTAAAGGAACTTTCCTATTGGGTGTTAAGTGTGTAATAGCTGAAAGCTATGAGCGCATTCACCGCAGTAATTTAGTTGGAATGGGTGTTTTACCTCTTGAATATAAAGAGGGTGACACTGCAGAGAAATTAGATATCAGTGGTAAAGAAAACTTCACCATAATAGGTATTGAAGATGATTTGAAGCCACTCAAGGAAGTGCAAGTTATTGTTGAAAACAAGAGAGGAGAGAAAAAGACGTTTAATGCAATAGCACGATTAGATTCTAAAATAGAGATAGAGTATTATCGCAACGGAGGAATACTCCAATATGTGTTGCGACAATTCCTAAGAAATGAAGTTGAATAGACTAAAAAAACAGAAAGATGGAAGAATCAAATATGTTTCCCAAACCAAGTAAAGAGATGCTTCACAAAAGAACATCTTTAGCTCCTGAAAGTATGAAAGCGTGGCAGAACTTTAGTAATACAGTTTTTGCCGAAGGTGCTCTTTCAGAAAAAACAAAACATTTAATTGCGTTGGCCGTGGCACACGTAACTCAATGCCCTTATTGCATCAGAGCACACACAAAAGAGTCAATGCGAACTGGTGCAAGCAAAGAAGAGATGATGGAGGCAATTTGGGTTGCATCCGAAATGAGATCGGGTGCGGCATTAGCACACTCAGCTTTAGCAATGGATGAAATGGAAAAGGAGTAATTTGGTGTAAGTATAAGACTGGAAACATGTTCTTTTCATCATTAATGTTTTGATAAGAACAAGTGTAGCATAGCAACCAACTCAACAATTAAATTAGAGAAGAATGAAAACTGAACAATCAAAAACAGTTTGGACAATTGGACATTCTACTCATACTTTAGATGAGTTAGTAGCTATGCTACATTCTTTTAAAATAGAAATTGTTGTCGATATACGCAGCTATCCAGGTTCACGCAAGTTTCCACAATTCAAT
>DATERO010000374.1:0-3612 GCA_035271465.1 Dysgonamonadaceae bacterium
TGCCGCACGATTGTATCGTGTGGCTTCTACAAACTTAGAAAAACCACATAAAAGGATTTGCGAGGCAGTATAAAAAAGACCCAGAATGGGTCAAAGGTGAATAGCCCTGTATGGAATGCGGGGCGGGATGATAATAGAATATATGAACCCTACATGGGTTCAAGCAAGATAATTTGAACCCACTTTGGGGTTCATTGGTTTGGTGGAACATTACCCCACGGGTTTACAACCCATGGCTATTCACATTCAACCACTTTGTGGTTGGCTCAGTATTCTATTAATGGAAAAATATTTGTCAAATAAGCCCAAAGATAAAAGAGTTAAGAAAAAACCTTAGTAACAGAGATTAACTGTACTCTACAAACCTTATTAATATTCTTACATGTGATAGCTCAAATAGAAGAGTGGTGAATAAACAGTTGCACCTAAAGCGTTGCATGTATATATTAATCAAAACACATAGTTATACGTGTGATCCCTAAAACGGACTAAATCGATATTTTATAAACAATAAAAATTAATATTATGGCAACATTTGATATATCAAAAGTATTCTCGATGGATGGCTCTATCGAATATACCTCTGGAGGAGTTATAAGTAAGCAGATTATTAAAAACAAAGCAGGAAACATTACTCTTTTCTCTTTTGATAAAGGACAAGGTTTAACAGAGCATAGTGCTTCTTACGACGCTTTGGTGCAAGTGATAGACGGTGAGGTTGAAATAAAAATTGATGGTAACCCATATCAGTTAAAACAAGGTGATAGCATCATCATGCCTGCTAATATTCCACATGCTTTGCATGCAACAGAGTCGTTTAAGATGATATTAACAATGATAAAAGGATAGTTGGATATGAGTGAATTTATAAATAACTCAACTAAGCGTAAAGATAAATTGCGCACTTTACTACTGAAATTGCATGCTGGCTCAAGTGTGGATGAACTTCGTGAAGAGTTGATAGGTGCTCTAACAGACGTACCTTACAATGAAGTTGTAGAGGTGGAGCAAGAGATGATAAATGGCAACTTATTAACTGAAGAGGAAATACTTGAGTTTTGCGATTTGCATACTGACATCTTAGAAGGCAAGATTAATGTTTCTGCTGCGAAAGCTATACCTGCTGGTCATCCAGTTGATACCTTTCAGAAAGAGAACATTGCTCTGAAAGATGAGATAGAGAAAGCCCACAATTTAATTGGAACAATTAATGCATTGACAGTAGATAAGCTACCTGGCTTTGTATTGCAATTGCGCACCATTTTCAATGCATTGTCAGACATTGACAAACATTACAAAAGAAAAGAGTTTTTGTTGTTTCCTTATTTGGAGAAGCATCTCATCACTGGTCCACCAACAGTAATGTGGGGAAAGCACGATGAAACAAGGGTGTTTCTAAATGATTCAATAAAGGATTTGGAGTCATCTATAACTTCCGTTGAGCAGTTGAAATCCATTATCAATAATAACTTAAAGCGAACACTTGAGTTGATTGATGGAATGATAATGAAGGAAGAGGAGATTCTTTTCCCTATGTCAATGGATACGTTGACTGAAGATGAGTGGTACAAGATTTATTCTGAGACGCTTGAGTTTGGTTTTTGCTTGATTGATCCCGAAGATGAATGGAAACCATCAGGTGTAGTTGTAGAAAAACAACAATATGTTGAAGCAGGTGCAATTCAACTTTCATCTGGTTCATTTGATATAAAACAGTTAGAAGCACTATTCTTGCACTTACCCATCGATATCACTTTTGTGGATGCAAACGATAAAGTTGCTTTCTTTTCACACAGTCCTAATCGAGTTTTCGAACGCAATCGCTCCATCATTGGGCGTGATGTGCGGATGTGTCACCCACCTGGAAGTGTAAACATTGTTGAGCAAATAATTAGCGATTTCAAAAGTGGAAAAGAGAACAAAGCTGTGTTTTGGATGTCTAACTTTATGGGGCGTTTCATTTATATTGAATATTCAGCAGTAAGGGACAAAGAGAACAACTATCTTGGTGTTGTTGAAGTAACGCAAGATATAACTGCTATGCGCAAGTTGGAGGGCGATCAACGTTTGTTGTCTTACGCTACGAAGTAGAGTCACACTGCACTGTGTCTCTAGGCGAAAACAATACAAACAAATCAATATAATCTATAGCGGTATTTCTAATGGAATACCGCTATATTTGTCTTTGACATTTTCATGTCAAAGAATCAAACAGATAAGTTTGGTTACATTCACAATAAAAAATAAAAGTATGGATTCAGTTGAAATAGTTGGCTACTTCGCCATGACATTCTTAGTGATATCATTTATCCCTAAACAGATAAGAGCTATTCGCATCATCAATTTTATTGGATGTGTTTTGTTTGTAGCTTATGGTGTTTTATTGGGATGGAAGTGGCCGTTAATTGTATCAAATGGACTTGTTGCGGTTATTCAGGTTTATCATTTGATAAAGATGAGGGTGGAGAAGGCGAAGACATAGCCAATACTTGTGGAATACCTAATTTCGTAAAGATCGCATATTTATAGAGCACGTTCGAATATATGATATAGAAACACTTATACTCATATGTTTTTCAAAGCGTCTATATATTTGTTTTACAATCTCGTTGACTGTCTTTAATAAAACCATAAACTATTAAGACAATTCAACCCCGCAAGGGGTGTCATTATTATAGCAAAAGATGATGTATGAACAGCAAAACCCCGTTAGGGGTGGTATTATTATAAGAATTAGAAAAGTAGTAACTAAAATCCGCAATGGGTGACATAAAACATTTGAATCATGTCCAGAACATTCTCTCAAATTTATATACACGTTGTTTTCGCGGTAAAAGGACGACAAAATCTAATTGGTAAAAGCTGGAAAGATGAATTAAATAGATATATATCAGGCATTATTACCAGTAAAAAACAAAAAACAATTATTGTGAATGGAATGCCAGATCATATTCATGCTTTTATTGGATTGAAACCCTCTATGGCTATTTCAGACTTGGTTAGAGATATCAAAAATAACTCCTCCAACTTTATTAATAAGAATAGGTTTGTTATGGGAAAGTTTGAATGGCAAGAGGGGTATGGTTCATTCTTTTATTCTCATTCTCAAATAGAACAGGTTTACAATTATATTCTTAATCAAGAACAACATCATCACAAAAAGACATTTAAAGAAGAATATATCGATTTCCTTAATAAATTTCAAGTTGAATTTGACGAAAAATATTTATTTGAGTGGATTGAAAAATAATGTCACCCCTTTCGGGGTTTTGGTAGTTCTCTAATTTACCTTACTATAATAATGTCAGCCCTACCGGGCTTAAATACAGCTAGCAAGAAGCCTACTAGAGTTTGTATGTTATAGCAATTAATTATGAGAGAATCGATAGTTCTAGAATAAAATGACAATATATAAAATACTAAACCCCGTTAGGGGTGGTATTATTATAAGAATTAGAAAAGTAGTAACTAAAACCCGCAATGGGTGACATAAAACATTTGAATCATGTCCAGAACATTCTCTCAAATTTATATACACGTTGTTTTCGCGGTAAAAGGACGACAAAATCTAATTGGTAAAAGCTGGAAAGATGAATTAAATAGATATATATC
>DATERO010000375.1:0-2347 GCA_035271465.1 Dysgonamonadaceae bacterium
GTTCTGCAAATCGACCTTCTCTTCTACAATCTCAATTCTGCGTGATTCTATCTTTGAGAAGTCAAGAATTTGATCTACAATATTGAGAAGGGTTGCACCCGATTGGTTGATAATTTTCAAATATTGTTGTTGTGTTTCATCGAGCGGAGTCTTCAAAACCAAATCAGTGAATCCTATAATTCCATTAAGTGGAGTGCGTATTTCGTGACTCATGTTGGCTATAAATTCAGACTTAGCGCGGTTGGCTTCTTCGGCAGTTTTGGTAGCAACTCTTAACTCCTCTTCAATTTGATATCTTTCTGTTAAGTCCGTGCCATTGCCCAATACATAAACTTCTCCTTCAGGATTTTTTTCTACAATTGCATTGTACATCCAAACCTTCTCTTTGCCATCTCTGCCAATTAAGTGAGTTATTCCCTCGGCTGTGCCATTTTCTTTTAAAGACTTTATATATGCCTCAAAAAAGCTCCTTCTACTCTCGGGTAAGAAGTCGGATAAATTTTTTCCAGTGAAAATTTCTACAGGAATACCAATTGCGGCAGCAGCAGCATTATTAACTGCAGTAATCTTACCCTGTAAATCATGCATGCACATGAAGCTCTGTGAATTTTCAAAGAAGCTACGGAAACGTGCTTCGCTATGTTTTAATAGGATAGATTGTTCTTCAGATACAGTAATATCTCTACCAATAAAATAGATTAATTCTGTGCTTGGTTCAGGAGTAGAGGTCCAATCAATCCACTTTACTTTGTTGCTCTTTGTTAATGCGGGCAGTATCGTGTTTATCGCTTTTCTACTACTAGTGATGCGATTTAAGTTGTTTTTACCCTCTTTTATATAGTCGGGTTTTGTAAACTCAATCATCTTTTTTGAGTATATTTCTTCATCAGTATACCCCAACAATTTAGAAAAAGCTGGGTTTACTTTTATAATTTCTCCATTGAAACGGACTATGCCAATGATATCTTTCGATTTACTAAACATATTATCGAAGACTAATAGTCGCTGCTCTTGACGTTTTTGAAGAAATAGCATCACAACTCGTTCAGCCGCTTTTTTAATAAAGTATCTTTGTTGATCGGTTAGTGTTCTTGGTTTGTCGTCATATATATTTAATGTTCCAAGGTTGTTCCCAAAAGAATCAACAAGTGGACAACCAGCATAAAATATTATGTCAAAGCCTTCAACAAGGTACGTTTTGTCATTTAATCCCTCTTGTTTTTTAATATCTTCAATTTCGCAAAATGCATTCTTTCTCAATGTGAAGTCTGTGCATGAGCCTTCACGCCTATGCTGTTTTTCAAGCTTTACTCCTGTTGTTGCGATAATGATTAAATTGTCTTTGTATGCTGCTACAATTGTACAAAGAGGTACATCGCAAATTGCCGCCAATGACTCTATTATAAAATCAAAGTCAACATTGGTTTCTGTTATATTATAATCTCTCAATGCTTTCAGTCGCTGTTGTTCTGTATTATCGGTAAATTTATGCATATTGCCTTTTTATGAAAAAGTGGATTAAATATTTTCTCTTAATTAAATTGATTACATCCATAAATACCTTTTTTTTATTCAATAAATCTCCAACATCTTAAATACTTTGCGTACAAAGGGGATTGAATGGAAGATATTTTATATTATACTTCAAGTCTGTAAGTTTTTGCTATTCAGATATTTATATCTATTGCTGATTTATTAGCTTGTTTATGGATGTTATTACACAAAAGTAATCATTTTGTTGAAAAAACATTGTGTTTATCTCAAATGCACTGAACTATTTCACTCATGTTGTGTTTAGAGGTTAGACAAACTCACACTACACATTGCAGTTTATTTCGGCAAGATCGATATTTCGATTTTGCCGATACTTTTTTTATGGTAGTCTAAACCATTGATTTGTATGATTAAATGATTTTCGTGATTGTGTGATCAATCAATGCCAATTACATACATAGCTGCAAATAGGGATCTCACGTTAAACTATGTGTTTGATTAATAAATACAAGCATCGCTTTAGGTGTAACTGTTTATTCACTAGTCTTTTATTTGAGCTGTCACATGTAAGAATTTTGAGCTGTCACATGTAAGAATATTAATAAGGTAATAAGGTTAGTGGAGTACAGTTAATCTCTGTTACTAAGGTTTTCCTAATTCTTTTGCCTTTAGGTTTACGTGATTAATACTATTGCTTCTCTATCATTTTTGCAATTCAAATTGAATTATTCTACATAAGATTCAATCCTTTTCCAAACCTTAGTAATTTGCTGTAAATTATCACAATGCAAACCTTATTACCTTATTTCAAAAAAACTAGATCTATAATAATATAAACGCTACCTACATCTTT
>DATERO010000376.1:0-10380 GCA_035271465.1 Dysgonamonadaceae bacterium
GATCTTTCAATACATCACCATTCACATCTTTGTTTGTATATATAGGTTCGCTTTCCGATTGGAAGTTATAGGCATTTTGAACATCGGTATATAAATTTAATATCCACTTCTTGAAGTAGAACTCTTTATCTACACGCAAATCAAGTGCATGAGTACTTGCTAAACGAAGAGTGTTGAAATTATCATAATCTAAATAGGGTTGATTCTTGATATTCCAAGCCTCTCTTATTGTAGATTTTTCCATGTCGATTGGTGAATAGGGTGCACCTCCAATAAATCGCCATCGCATTGCAATATTCCAGCTTTTATTAAACTTATAACTGGAAATAAGGTTCAACATATGTCGGGTATCCCATGAAGAAGGGCGATAGATATTGTTTTTATCTGTAAATTCGCTTCTAAAGTAAGTATAGGTAGAAGTTAGATTCAGATTTTTCATCTCTACTATCTTGAACAAGAGTTCCACCCCGTAGGCCCTACCCTTTCCTGTAGATATGATTTCCTCGTCACCCACTTGGCCATAGTCTGCACCTTTGCTGGCAATGCTTACACCTTCTAAAACTGAAAAAGGATATTGACTATATTGTTTGTAAAAGCCTTCGACGCTTAATCGCATATTATCTACTGGTCTGTATTCGAATCCGGCAATTGCCTGATTCGAAATAACATACTTGAGTTGTTCATTTCTATTTACAAATTCTCCTGTATTATTCTTGAACCCCATTGTGGTATAGGCTGGTTGAGAAGCATAACGACCAATGTTTGCATTGATATCCCATTTCTCTGAAAGCTCGTAAGAAGCGGAGAGACGTGGAGAGAGTTGATTGAGAGGATTCTTCATATTGTCGTTGAAGTTGTTTCCCACAGCGCTCATGCCAATCGAAAGTTTCAATCGCTTGTCAAGATAATCATCAGACAACTGTGCAAACATTTGATATCCATAAAGATTCAGTTCAGTATCATATTTCAGAACTTCTTCAGCTCCATCTCGATAGATGCTACGAAAAGAGTTGTTTGTATAATGTGAATAGTTGATACCAGCTCCAACTTTTAGCTTCATTGCCATATAGGGATACTCTCGCTCAAAGCGCAGCTTATTTACTGCCTCGTCCGAAAGATAGTCAGACATCTTATCGTTTAATTCATTGTTGTCTCTATATTTATAGTTCGTATTGCGCAACATACTTCTACTTAACACCCAACTATCTATAAATCTATTTCCAAAGTGTTTATAAACACCACCAACAGTGTAGTTCCATTGCTTATAAACAGGGAGATAAGAGAGTAAATACTTTTGTGTTTCTGTTCCACTATCCTGCAAATCGGTATTGAGCACCAAATTATCAATTGCGCCAATTCCGATGAAAGTCAATTCGTTCTTTTTATCAATTTTGAGTTTATACTTTACTTGAAAGTCATTGTAAGTAGGAAGAAAAGGCAGACCAATCAACTTAAATAGTAGTTGAAGATAAGACTGACGCGCTGAAACAATAAAAGTAGATTTATCATTGACAGGTCCATCAACTGTAACGGCTGCATCGGAGGCACCAACAGAAAGCGTTGTGTTAATTTTATCCTTACTTCCATCCCTTTGTCTTATCTCCATAACCGAGCTCAACGCATTTGTTCTATTTGCAGGGAATGCGCCAGTATAGAAACTAATCTCCTCAACAAAGTCAGGATTTATAACACCTACAGCACCACCTGAAGAACCTTGAGTTGCAAAGTGATTGATTACAGGAATTTCTACTCCATCAAGATAAAACACATTTTCAGACGGTCCACCACCGCGTACAATCAAATCATTGCGATTGGGGTCAGTGACACCTACCCCTGGCAATGTTTGTATAACCTTTGAAATATCTCGATTGACACCAGCACCTTTTTCAATCTCTTGCACACCAACTGATATTACAGAAATGGGGCTTTCAATTCTCTTTACATTGTAATTGGGACGAATGGATACCTCCTGAAGTTGTACAGACGATTCGGGTAAATAAATGTCTACAAATGTAGTTTGATTGCCTTGAACTTGTATTTCAGACGATATTGTGGTTTCAAATCCTAAGAAACTAACAATCAATCGTACAAAACCCGGATTCACATCTGATAAAATGAATGAACCTTTTTCATCAGAAGTAGTCCCAATTGTTGTACCTTGTATTTGAATTCCAGCAAACTCGATTGGATCGTTATTCCTCTGGTTTACTACTTGTCCTTTTATTTCGCCTTTCTGAGGAAAGATCGTAGCTGGAAATGATAATATAAGTAGTAGTAATATAGACTTGATTGTTCGCATTCTCTTATATTTTAATAAGCGCAGTTTTGTTTAAATGGTTTAAACAAAAGTATAACAAATATGTTTATTTTGACTATTTAATTATTGCTGCTATTTACCTCAACACTTATAAGCACAAAACAAAATTGTACAAACTAAACAAGATAAAATTATGCTACAGGATTAACATCTTTTGATGCAAAAACAATTTTATTTCTCAAAATAATGTGTTAATTTTGAGCGTTTAAGCAGAAATTTAGAAAACATATTCATACACATATAAATAGAAAAAAGATGATTAAAAGCGCTTTACAGATTGCAAGAGCTAGCTATACTCCAAAAATGCCAGCAGTTTTAGATAAAAATGTAGTTTTTCAAGAAGGTGAATCTACATCAGCCGTTGCAGATGCGGAAGAAATTAAAAAACTTTTCCCTAACACATACGGCAGACCAATTATCAAGTTTGTTGAGTCGGATAAATCTGAATCACTTCCTGCTATGAATGTTGGAGTTATCTTATCAGGTGGTCAAGCTCCTGGTGGACATAATGTAATTGCAGGTATTTTCGATGGCATTAAACGCATCAATAAAGAAAGTAAATTATACGGGTTTATCTTAGGTCCTGGTGGATTAGTAAATCACGAATACAAAGAATTAACTGCTGATATTATTGATGAATACCGAAACACAGGTGGATTTGACATAATTGGTTCTGGAAGAACCAAATTAGAAACAACAGAGCAATTCGATAAAGGATTAGAAATAATAAAAGAGCTTGATATAAAAGCGCTCGTAATTATTGGAGGAGACGACTCGAACACGAATGCTGCAGTTTTAGCAGAATACTACAAATCTATTAACTCTGGAGTACAAGTTATAGGCTGTCCAAAAACAATTGATGGAGACTTAAAAAATGAGTTGATCGAAACATCATTTGGTTTTGACACTGCTTGTAAAGTATATTCAGAGTTGATCGGAAATATCCAACGCGACTGTAATTCAGCACGTAAATATTGGCACTTTATTAAACTAATGGGACGCTCAGCTTCTCACATCGCTTTGGAATGTGCCTTGCAGACACAACCTAATATTTGTATTATATCCGAAGAAGTGGAAGCTAAAAACCAATCTCTGGATGATATTGTAACAGACATTGCCAAAGTTGTCGCAGCACGTGCAGCTAAAGGTAAGGATTACGGAACAATTTTGATTCCTGAGGGATTAATTGAATTTATCCCTGCTATGAAGGATTTGATTGAGGAATTAAATGATTTCCTTGCTCATAATCAAGTTGAGTTTGACTCAATTCGCCGTTCAATGAGAAGAGACTATATTATTCATAAGCTATCAGAAAAAAATTCGAAAATATATGAAAGCTTGCCCGAAACAGTTGCTAGTCAATTAACATTAGACCGTGACCCACATGGAAACGTACAAGTATCTTTGATTGAAACAGAGAAATTGTTGAGTGAAATGGTTGACAAAAAGCTTAAGCAATGGAAGAAAGAAGGAAAATATGATGGCAAGTTTTCAACTCTTAGCCATTTCTTTGGCTATGAAGGTCGCTGTGCTGCACCATCAAACTTCGATGCTGACTACTGCTACTCTTTAGGATATACAGCTTCTCTTCTTATAGCTGCAGGAAAAACTGGTTATATGGCATCTGTAAGAAACACAACATCTCCTGCTAAAGAATGGATTGCAGGCGGTATTCCGATTACTATGATGTTCAATATGGAACGTAGACATGGTGAAATGAAACCTGTAATTCAAAAAGCATTAGTAGACTTGGAGGGTGCTCCTTTTAAAGAATTTGCGAAGAATCGGGATACATGGGCTATGGAAACATCTTATATATATCCAGGTCCAATTCAATATTTCGGTCCAGATGAGGTAAAAGAACAACCAACAATGACTTTAAAGCTTGAGCAAAAAGCTAAGTAATTGTATGTATTAGTAAATTAGCAGAGGGGTTAAAGTTTCCACTTTAACCCCTCTATTAATTTTATGGTCTTTGATTACAGGAGAACGTTGTTGGAATAGCAACTTTTATATGTTTATACCCTTATTTTACTTAACTGATTAATAAGCAGACAGTAAATGGAGAAGAGCAAAGTTGGATGAAATCAATTATTTATTCTGAAGTATTTGAAAATAGAGCATTAACATGTAAATCGCATATTAAGATTGAAAAACTCGTTGCTTCTTATATAGAAAAAGAGGATTCCTTAATTCAGACATCCTCTTCCAACTAATAAACCAAATGTTTTTTAAAAGCTCATTTTCAGACCAGCAAAAAAGCTGCGTGGAGCGGTTGGGCCATAAACGTAGTCATTATCACGTCCAGCGCCAGTGTCAAAATCTTTTTGATAAGCGTTAAATATATTTTGCACCCCTGTATTCAACTCAAGTTGAACATCATTATAAATATCAATTACGTAGGACAACTTTGTATTTAGTTCAAAAAATGATGGGGACTCTTTTGTTATAAACACTTTTGAAAACCTATCAACGCCTTCTACGCCTTGACCCGCATTGTGTGGAACTAACATACTACCTGTGTAGTTACCTGACAATGATGCTGAGAACTTTTCAACTGGTGTCCATGTTGCAACAAAGTAGGCATAAGTATTTGGAGTACGCATCATTTCGCGAGTTGCCTCCACTTTATCCAACTCTTTATCTTCTTCGTCTTCAGGCTCCCACCATATTCTTTCAGAACCATATAGACTTCTTTGCAAGGTTGCTCCGGCTTGTAGGCTCAACATTGGTGCATCTAGTCGTCCCTCTAGGTTCAGACCATATACTTTTGCGCCATTTTCATCATTCACAATAGTAATAGTGCTGCCTACTCGTTCGTCAACAAATGGGTTTTTTAAGTGAGTGTAGAAACCCTCCACCAAAATATTTAAGTTTGTATTACCAACTTGATGATACATATCAACTGATCCACTCAGGCTTTGAGATTGTTCTGCATCTAAGTCTGATGAGAGTTCTCTTACAATTTGCTCTCCTCCTGCAATATCAACATGTAAAGATTCATCAAAAAGCTGAGGTGCTCTGAATCCTTCACTGTAGCTTATTCTGAAGTTGACATTTTCGGATGGATTAAATCGAACATTACCACGAGGACTAAAGATCAGATTATCAACTAAATTGTTTTTATCTAAACGTCCACCAATAAGTAAACTCCACTTGTCATTTATCCATTCGTTTTGACCAAAAGCTGTTGCAGTCTTAGCTCTTTGTCTAATGGGTTTTCTCCTATATCCACTTACATCGTCAAGTTCATTGCCTAGATATTCTAACCCTCCAGTTATACTTGCAGGCATAAATAATAGATGATCAAATTTGTGATTGTACTGTGTACCTATTTGATAGGTGAGATCAGTGGTTTGTCCATATGAATTCAACCGTGTGTTGTAATTATCTATTTGGTTATTGACTTCTGCCACCTCTTGTTCGGACATTCCAGGTTTAATTTCCGGGAAATCACCAGTAGCAGGATCACCGACTCCATAATAACTATCTCTATTAGTATGTTGTGCTGAAGCGTACACACTAAATTTATTTTTACCGTCAGCTGATGATTGGTCAAATTTCAACCCTCCACCATTAATATAATGTATTGCTTGCTCCGTAATGTAGGCTTCATGAGGAGGACGATCTAATTTATCACCACCGCGACGATACTCATGCATGTTATGATATTCGAGAGTAATTCTTGAATAATGACCCGTTTTCAAGAATGATCTGAAGCCTAATGAACGATTTTTAAGTTTAGGGAGTTCAGAAAACCCATCACCATCATGATCATAGGCGTCGCGTGATCTATGTTGACCATAAACCATCATACCTGCCTTTCTGTCATCAGTGAGCATGGAGGCGTTGAATGATGTGTTGTTTTCAAATGCGCCACTTGAATTAATACTGGTTAGGGTATGTGCAAATTCGGCTGAGTTTTGTAATGGTTCTTTGGTAATTATATTAATAGTTCCCCCAATAGCGGATGAACCCATAAGCGCTGAACCGCCACCTCTCACCACTTCCACTTTTTCAATCATATTGGCAGGAATTTGCTCTAACCCATATACGCCTCCGAGGGATCCTACTATAGGACGCGAATCAATTAGGATTTGAGAATAAGGACCATCTAACCCGTTTATCCTTACCTGACTGAATCCGCAGTTTTGACAATTGTTTTCTACACGTAATCCTGGTTGAAATTTCAACCCATCGGATAGCGTGGTAGAATTGGTAACATCAAATGTTTTCATATCTAACACATTAACCAAAGATGGAGATAGACGTCGGGTGTTACCATTTCTATCTGCTGAAATCACCACATCTTCAAAATAGATAGAGCTCTCCTCTAGATCGAAATTTAACTCTATTGTTTCGCCTGCTTTTGTTGTTATCCTTTTTTCTACAGTATTATAACCCATCATTTTTACTTCTACAACATGATCTCCAACAGGTAAGTGTTTTAGGAAATAATGTCCTGTTTCATCCGTAACAGTACCAATTGAGGTTCCTTTTATTTGAAAGGTAACGTAGGGAAGGTGTTCTTGTGTAGTTTTATCTAACACATGACCAAAAATATTTGCGTCAGTATCTTTTGATTTAGGATCCTTCGCAAAAGCGGTTTTTATAATAAGGCATAGTAATGCCAAGAATATATATTTAATTTTCATTAGTTGTTTGATTGTTATGCTATTATATGGAAAACTTGCAGATTCCTGCAAATCATTGTTTTGGTTATGCTGTGATTTTGTTTCCACCAATATATTGTAATGACATGGATGTAACAATCACAGTTATTCAATTAGAGTGCAAATTGATTTAATTTAAAACAGGTTCGCTTATTTATAATATGAGCAAACACTTATGAAATATGAGGAGGAGCACGAAGAAGAACGTTGCTGTTTTCGGCAGATAGAAAAGTTTTGTCTTTTTGTTTGTAGCTGTGTTGAATGAATATGAATAAAGGGCTATTGATCTCAATGTGTGGAATAATAGCATCAGTGGAATAGCTATGAGTATGAAAGTCTATAGCTATAAGTTCTTTAGAAGTATGGTTATGAGGTGTTTTCTCACCTTTTTTGAAAGGGTGAGAGTGTACAACCAGTATGTCATCTATAACATGGGCATGAGTATAAAGAGTCTTCCCGTTTATAAAAAATATAAACAGTAAGGGCAAAAGCCACTTTATGTATTGTTCTAAAAATTTCCTTCCCATGTTTAAGTGCAAAAAAAATCAATTTAAGATGGGAGAGCAATAGATTTAAGGAAATTTCCTTTTTAAAACTATCCAAACGTCTTTTCTTATTCCTTCAAAGGTTTCTTGATAAAGCTGTATTATAATCATACACATCATACTATGATGACTAATTGTAATATTTGCACTATTTTTGTTATTTGAAAGTCAACAACTAGTTAATAGTTCTTGTTATATGACATAACTATAATCAGAATAAAGAGGTTAAACAACATGGACCCATACTCCATCATTAATAAATACTACACGATAGGAACTAAACTCTACGATATTTACATATCTCATGTAACAGATGTGACCAATAAAGCTCTATCAATTGCACAAAATCATCCTGAACTGGCAATTGACATCCAGTTTCTGGAAGAGGCAGCTATGTTACATGATATTGGAATATTTATGACAAACGCTCCGCATATTGCGTGCAAAGGCAAGTATCCTTACATAAGTCATGGATATTTGGGCAGTGAGTTATTAACAGAAGAGGGTTTCCCAAAGCATGGTTTGGTTTGTGAGAGACACACTGGCACGGGACTAAGCGTCAAAATTATAAAAAAGAGAAAATTACCTTTACCTCATCGAGATATGAGACCACAGTCGATGGAGGAGAAAATAATTTGTTTTGCTGATAAATTTTATTCAAAATCGAAATTAGGGAGAGAAAAATCTGTAAAAAAAATTCGATCAGGGTTGGGCAAGCACGGTAAATATCAAATTACTCAATTTGATGAATGGTGCAATATATTTTTGTGAAAAAATGCCTTATAAATAGTAGATGCGCAAACAAAGCACATACTTTTTTTAAAGAATCGAATAGTTTGGCAAAGAATTTGTAATATACAATAGGGATAACATTACAATTAGAACAAACATACTTTGATGAACACTCCATGTAAGTGTTTGTCACAATTGTGTACGTGATATATAAATAATCATTTATGAAAAAGGAAGATAAGAATAAAAAACACTCTGAAGAGTTTACAGAAGATGAAAATCTGACTTTCAGACAGGAAGAGTTGGAGGGGAATGACAATGCACATGACAATATGTCAGAAGACGAGAAAACCTCTAAACAAGAATTAGACGAAGTAGAGGTTCTGCAAAATAAATACGATGAGTTAAATAACAGCTATTTACGTCTTCATGCCGAGTTTGATAATTACAGAAAGAGAACTTTAAAGGAAAAAGTAGAAATAATTAAAGCCGGAGGAGAGAGAGTCCTCACTGATATAATACCTCTTGTAGATGATTTTGAAAGAGCTCTAGAGACTGTCCAAAATGCTGATAACAAAGAAGCAATTGTTGAGGGTTTAGAGCTTATATATTCTAAGTTTATAAGTTTCTTAAATCAGAACGGTGTAAAGGAGATGGAAGCCATCGGAGAAAAATTTGATGCAGATCAGTTTGAAGCGGTCACAACAATCCAGGTTGAAGATAAATCTCAAAAAGATGTAGTTGTAGATTGCATCCAAAAAGGATATAAGTTAGACGAAAAAGTGCTCCGATTCCCAAAAGTAATTGTAGGAAAATAAAATGTCAAATAAAAGAGATTATTACGAAGTTCTGAAGGTTGCAAAGAATGCAAGCGCCGAAGAGATAAAAAAAGCATACAGGAAAAAAGCAATTAAGTATCATCCTGATAGAAATCAGGGTGACGAAACAGCGGAAGAAAAATTTAAAGAAGCTGCTGAAGCTTATGAAGTACTGAGTGATCAAAACAAAAGATCACGATATGATCAATTTGGTCATGCAGGTGTAGGCGGAGCTGCTGGAGGCGGTGGCTTTGGTGGGGGTATGTCTATGGATGATATATTTTCACAGTTTGGAGATATCTTTGGAGGCTTCGGAGGATTTGGTGGCTTTGGTGGAGGACGCGGTGGTGGTCGTAGAACTAACCGCGGTTCCGATTTAAGAGTGAAAGTGAAGCTTAGTCTTAAAGAAATACTGAACGGAGTTGATAAAAAGATCAAAGTGAAAAAATACGTCTCATGTTCTCATTGCAGTGGCAATGGTTCTGAAAATGGAGACTCTTACACCACTTGTGACACTTGTAGTGGCTCTGGTGTTGTAACCCGCATTGCTAACACTATTTTAGGCCAAATGCAAACATCCAGCACATGCCCAACATGTGATGGTGAAGGCAAGACTATTACAAAAGAATGCAAGCACTGTTCAGGTGAAGGTGTTACTCGCGATGAAGAGATTATTACTATTCAAATTCCCGCAGGTGTCGCCGAAGGCATGCAGTTATCAATGTCTGGCAAGGGAAATGCAGCTCGTCGTGGAGGCATTAATGGCGATTTGTTAATTGTGGTAGAAGAAGAGGAACATCCTGATTTGATTAGAGATGAAAATGATTTGATTTACAACTTATTTTTAAGTTTTCCAACTGCTACCCTTGGAGGTTCAGTGGAAGTTCCAACTGTTGATGGTGTGGCAAAAGTAAAAATTGATGCTGGAACACAGCCAGGAAAAGTATTACGATTGCGAAACAAAGGACTACCATCTGTAAACGGATATGGAACAGGTGATTTATTGGTGAATGTAAATGTTTATGTTCCAGAAACAATTTCTGATAAAGAGCGTAAGATACTCAAGGACTGGAAAACATCTTCGAATTTTGAACCATCGAAAGCTGCAAAAAAGACAGTTTTCAGCAAGTTTAGAAAGATGTTCAATTAAGTTTAAAAGTTTTAATCGATTTGAACATACAAGTTTAATTAAAGTAGGGCTATATAGTCACAAAGAAACGCATTGAAGTTACACTTCTTTGCGTTTTTTGTTTTTATACCATAACAACCCTATCGTTAATGTTAAGGGATAAAAT